>CALBGL010000108.1 GCA_937892735.1 uncultured Clostridia bacterium
TATACCTTTCCCGTTTTCTTATTCTTCTTGCGGGAGATACAGAAGTCGGGAATGGTGTGAAGTTCGAGCAGAGTGTGATAAAACGAAGAAATGATATGTGCAATGTGGGATGAGAGTTTAACCATGGAATCGCCCCTTTCATATGTCTTATGATACCACGAGAAATACGAAGTGTAAAGATAGAATGCGCGGGGACGGATATTGTAAAAAGAAGCTGCTGTACAAACTCGTTTCTGGGTCGATAAGAGACATAATAAAACTTGTCATTCATAAGGGAACAGGCGTGTTCTGTGAGGACAATATTTCCATTTCGTTATTCTGTCAGCAGCACATTTTCTTTTTAATAGAAGGCGCGAATCTGTGCTGTAGTGCGGTGTTTTCATATATGCGCCATGGGGTGATGTTATATGGGGATTTCGGCTCGGTCAGTGGACTATATGAATTAGGACAGGCAGTTTTGGGAAGAGAATATATTTTCGGTATGTCCGGCACCATCGAAATTTACCAGTCTGAGGGTTAAAGAGAACAACGACTTACGATTCTTGGGCACGGATACTGTATAGAGGAGATGTCCGATTATCTTGACAATGGAAAAGCTTTTTCGTATAATGTGAGAAAAGCCAGATCATGTAGATTTTCAGACGCAGGAAAAGTGGAGGCGAGAAAGATGAGCGGCTATTTAGAATATAATCAGAAGAGATGGAATGAAGTGTCTCGCAAGAAGGCCAATCCTTATACGATTCCTATTTCGCATGAGGACTATGTGAAGCAGAAGGAAGGGCCGATTCGGGTTGTCCTTACGATCGGGAAAACCGTGCCGGAGGAATGGTTTGAGAGAGCTCCAGGGAAAAAGCTTTTAGGGCTTGCTTGTGGAGGAGGGCAACAGGGCCCCATATTTGCCTCTCATGGTTATGACGTCACGATTATGGATTATTCCAAATATCAACTGGAAGCGGATAGAATGGTGGCGGAAAGAGAAGGAATATCCATCCGAACGGTACTCTCCGATATGACCCAAACATTTCCCTTTGAAGACGAGAGTTTTGATATCATCTTTTGTCCAGTTTCTAATGTATACATCGAAGAACTGGATACCATGTGGAGAGAGTCTTACCGGGTGTTGAGAAAAGGGGGACTGCTCATGGTAGGGTATATGAATCCATGGATTTATATGTTTGACGACGATGCGGTATGGGATCATCCAGACCAGGAATTGCGGCTTATATTTTCGTTGCCATTTAACTCTAGAGAGATGGAGAAAGCGGGGCGAGTAACAATTCATCCGGAATATGGTTATGAGTTCAGTCATACATGGGAAGAGCAGATCCGGGGACAGCTGAAGCAGGGGTTTGCCATGCTGGATTTCTATGAATCCAAGAATCCAGAGAACCGTCTGACAGCCTATGCGAATGATTATCTGGCAAATCTATGTGTGAAATGGTAGGCAGCAGAGGAAGGGATCTATATGGGAAAGAAAGAGCGAGAAGAGATTTTGAAGTATGCGTCTATGCGATATGGAACAGAGGCAGAGTATCTCTGGAAAACCTCTCCTTCGTATGCAGTGCTTCGTCATGCTGAAAATCGGAAGTGGTATGGGATATTGATGAATGTTCCCAGGGAGCGACTGGGCTTGTCTGGAAAGGGAGAGGTAGATATTCTGAACGTGAAATGTGACCCCGTATTGGGAGGTGCGCTTCGGCTTCAGGCTGGCTTTCTGCCGGGCTATCATATGAAAAAAGATAGTTGGATTTCTATATTGCTGGATGGAACAGTAGATCCGAATACGATATTTTCTCTTCTGGATATGAGTTTTCAGGAGACAAGCGCGCAGAAAAAGAAACGAACACCACGTCTGGGTGGACAGAGGGAATGGATTGTACCGGCAAACCCGAAATACTATGACGTGCAGAAAGCATTTCAGGAACAGGATGTCATTCTGTGGAAGCAGAGCAACCATATTACAGTGGGCGATATCGTATATTTGTATGTGGCCGCACCTGTCTCGGCTCTGCTGTATCGCTGCCAGGCACTGGAAGTGGATATTCCCTATGACAAAGAACCTGGCGAGTTGAATATCACGCGGGTCATGAGAATAAAGAAGCTGAATGAGTTTTCGGCGGATGAATACCCGTTGGAGAAGCTGAAGTCCTATGGCGTCAGTGCTGTTCGAGGACCGCGCAATATGCCCAGTGGACTGAGTCTGAAAAATCGAAAGGAGATAACACCATAATCCCTTAGATCTCTCATGAGACAAAAGGGCCGATGTAAAATAGGGGGATTCTGTTTTACATCGGCCCTTTTGTTATTATGTGAGGACAGAATGCATTCGACAATAGAATAGGGATGTGGTATAATAGGCGTGGCTTGACAGTTTTTTATGCTGTGGCAATTGAACCACGCTCCGAGTTTGCCGCCAAGGGGCGTCAAACTCCGAAGGAAGTCTTGTTGTGGTATAATAGGCGTGGCTTGACAGATTCCTATTACGATAGGGATCGAACCACGCCCTGAGTTTGCCGTCAAAGGAGGAGATAAGTGATGATGGAGTGGATTCCATTTAATGAAGGGGATACATTGGGAGGTACCGGTTCTGAAAATGGTACAATTTTGGCCGACGAAGAATTTGACAATCGTTGCAGGATCACGTTAGAGCAAACAGCGGGTCCGCATACGATTACCTGTGGTGTGTATGGAGAGATGTTCCATACGGCTTTCTGCCGTGAGGATCAGGCAAGAAAGATCTATGAGGCGATGAAGGAAAAGCTGACCGTCTATTTAACGTCTCCGAAGACAGAGGAGCAGAAGCGGGAATTTTACAGTGATTTCTTCAGTCAGTTTTGATGCCTTTATAGGAGATGGTTCAGATGCTGAAAGTGAAATTTTATGATCAAGTGGATGATAGCGCGTTGAGGTTTGCCGTTATCATCGCGAAGACAAACGGGTAGTGGGTATTTTGTAAACATAGGGAAAGAGATACCTATGAAATTCCGAGGGGACATAAAGAGTATCTGCAATAGGAGAAAAGAGATGACAGAGAAGCTCACGGAAAAGGTCATTGTGAATTATATCAGAGAATTTTTGGTCAATAAAAAAGATGGAAATTGGCACGAGGAAAAGGTACAGGAGACGGGATTACATCAACATGGTGCGGATCTGATACTCGTGGGCGGGAACAGAAATAGCGAGCGTTTTATCATAGAATGTAAGGGAAAGTCCTATGCAAAATCTGCGTCCTCTGTGAATAAAGAAGGCTGGTTGGTGGCACTGGGACAGTTGATCACACGAATGAACACGCGAAGAGTCATTCAGAAAGGGGTAAGCCGAGGCGATATAAATCGAGCGTATAAATATGGCCTGGGTCTATACTGGGTAGGAGCTCAGGTCGCATTACGCCGGATTCCGAAGGAGATTGCAAAGGTGTTGAATCTGTATGTTTTCTCAGTGAATGATCAGGGATTTGTGAAACAATGGACTCCCAGAGATTTTGGAAAGGAACATGCGGACCATGAGTTTTAAGGAGAAGGTGGTTGATTTGGAAATAAGCATTTTAGAGACAGAACGATTGATTCTGCGTCCGTGGGCAGAAGAGGACGCGGGAGACCTATACTGTTATGCCAGCCATCCAGATGTGGGACCCATGGCGGGGTGGCCGGTCCATACCAGTGTGGAAAATAGCCGCGAGATCATACGCGGCGTTTTATCAGAGCCGGAAACGTATGCGATTGTTTTGAAGGAGACGGGACAAGCAGTAGGAAGTATCGGCATCATGAGAGGAGAATACAGTAGTATAGGACTGCCCGATACAGAGGGAGAAATCGGATACTGGATTGGAGTACCGTTCTGGGGGCGGGGACTGATACCGGAGGCGGTGCGAGAGATGCTGCGGCATGGTTTTCAGGATCTGAATCTGGATAGGGTCTGGTGTATGTATTTTGAAGGAAATGTAAAATCTAAACGAGTACAGGAAAAATGTGGATTCCAGTTTCAGTATCGGAGAGAGGACCGAGGGTGGCCGCTGCTGGGAAGAAAAGGGGCCGAATATATCTCATGTATCACGAGAAAAGAATGGGAACAAAACGCATAAAGAAGAGGAATGTGGCATTTCTTTCATTGGCATTCCTAGGAGTATTGATTCTATGGACTCTATGGAGTAATACGGCTTTGGAGTGCAATACATATATCGTTGAGAGCCATATGCTGCCGGCTGCATTTGATGAGTATCGCATCGCGCATATCTCGGATTTGCATAGTGCCGAGATGGGAACAGAGAATGAGAAGCTTTTGACGATGTTGAGAGAGGCTGAACCCGATATGATTGCAATAACGGGGGATTTGATTGATTCGCGGGCTACCGATGTGGGAATCGCCCTGCGTTTTACGGAAGAAGCCGTGAAAATAGCGCCTTGTTATTATGTGACAGGGAATCATGAAGCAAGTACGTCTTTATATGCGGATTTGAGAAAAGGCATGATAGATCAGGGGATTGTCATTCTGGAAAACGAACGCTTGGAACTGACGCGTTCAGGAGAGAACATTTCTCTATTGGGAGTCAATGATCCGAGTGTGCATAAGGATTTTGCATCGGATAGTGATGCGAGAATAATGGAAGGAAATCTGAACGCCTTGGTGAAGGAAGAGGACTCTTATACCATCCTTTTATCGCATCGCCCTGAACTGTTTGACATATATGTAAAAAGCGGAGTGAATTTAGTTCTGAGCGGGCACGCTCATGGCGGCCAGTTTCGCCTTCCGTTTATAGGTGGTCTTATTGCACCGAATCAAGGGCTGTGTCCTACATACGACGCCGGAATGTTCTCGGAGGACGGTACGGATATGATTGTCAGTCGAGGGATCGGTAATAGTGTGATTCCTGTTCGTTTTCATAATAGGCCGGAAATCGTGTGTATAGAGCTGAGATGTATTTAGAAGTATATTTTTATACGGGAGGTCTTGAACTCAGACAGAGGCATGTTGTATAATACATGGGTATCTGTCTTGTAAGAAAGACAGGATGTTTGAAAAGAAAGAAGAGGTTATCAGATGAGAATTGCAGTTGCGTACGACAATGGAAATGTATTTCAGCATTTTGGAAGAACGGAATCTTTCAAGGTATATGATGTAGAAAATCAGAAGGTGGTTTCCAGTGAAGTGATCGGGTCGAATGGTATTGGCCATGGTGCATTGGCCGGATTGTTGGCGGATCAGGGAGTAGATGTACTGATCTGTGGAGGCATTGGTGGTGGTGCGCAGGCAGCCCTAGAGGAAGCGGGAGTGATACTGTGCGCTGGTGCGCAGGGAAATGTGGATGAGGCAGTGGCTGCGTATTTGAAGGGTGAGCTGGTGTCTTCAGGAGCCAATTGTGACCATCATCATGAAGAGGGACATACCTGCGGCCATCATGGACAGGAAGAAGGTCATTCTTGCGGTGGCTGTGGTCATCACGATCAGGAAGAAGGCCATGCATGCGGAGGCGGCTGTGGTGCCAGACCGACATTGACTGGAAAGAATGTGGGAAAAACTTGTCGGGTACATTATAGAGGAACGTTGAATGATGGCACACAATTTGACGCTTCCTATGATCGGGGAGAGCCGATTGAATTTGTATGCGGTGTGGGACAGATGATCCATGGCTTTGATGCGGCAGTAGCAGATATGGAAGTGGGCCAGACTGTGGATGTGCATTTGATGCCGGAAGAGGCGTATGGTATGCCGGATCCGGATGCGATTTTTACAGTAGAGATTGCGCAGCTTCCCGGCTCGGAGAATTTGCAGGTGGATCAGCAGGTGTTTTTGGCCAATCAGCAGGGACAGCCGTTTCCGGTTAAGGTGACAGCCAAGGATGATACGACTATTACGTTGGATGCGAATCATGAGATGGCAGGTAAGGAATTGAATTTCCACATCGAACTGATCGAGGTTCAATAAATTCGATGGGATGCCTATATTTTGTGCGCCATGGAGAAACGGTATGGAATGTGGAAAATAGGATCTGCGGCGCAACCGATGTGGAACTGACGGAGCGTGGGCATCAGCAGGCGGTAGAGACGGGGCAGAAGATCGTTGCAGAAGGCATACGAGCGGATCGGATTCTGTATTCTCCCCTGATCCGTGCGGTGCAGACGGCGAACCACATCGCAGAAATCACGGGAATACCGGCGCAGATGGAACCGCGTCTGAAGGAACAGAACTTTGGAAAGTGGGAAGGAACGCCGCGCGACGGAGAAGCATTCAAGAAAGCCAAGGCAGATTTTTGCAATCATTATGATGGTGGGGAGTCCATGCTTCAATTGGCGCAGAGAGTATACAATTTCTTGGATGAACTCCGCGCTGAGTCGAAGAGTAAAACCTATATTCTGGTGGCGCATAACGGGATATCCAGGGTCATCCATTCTTATTTTCAAGACATGACGAATCAGGAGTATGCGGCGTTTGGAATCCCTAACTGCGCGATTCTCCGCTATGAATTTGTATAGGAGGGTGCCGCTGCGACAGAGAGTTTTCTTGACGCTTATTTGCATTTTCTCGGAGTGGAGGTATTGTCAAACAGGCACAAACTTTACCGGAACCAGTAAAGTTTGTGCTTGTTTTATGATGATTTAGGGGGGAGGTTCTTGCGCCTCCTATATAGAATGATTCCAGCAATGATCTGAATCGCGGAAAAAAGGATGAAAATGGAAATCGGTGCGATGCCTCAGATCCGGTTTTGCGGATCGGAAAACAACGCTATTTTCCAGATTAGGAGGATCAGGAGAAGAATCAGTATACATACTACGAATATCTTGGCACGGCGTATTCGGTTTGTAGGGGAACATTTCTCTGGAACAATCAACATCATCAGTTCAGCATATATCTCTAGAAGAATTTCAAAGACGATTTCTAGAAAAACATCCAAAATAAATCCTCCCGACCGATTTCATAAAAAGGGCAATGCAACCGCATGGACTACTATTGCGTGGTATTGGCAGGGGTACACAACCACTCTGTTATCTTCTCTTCAGGGTATCGTACCGCCTATCAAATATCAAAACCTTATGTATTTTCCCTAGTTTTTGCCCTTATGAGCCGAAACAAGGGAAATTTTTTATGCTTCGCCCACAACCCTATCCAAGAGCCTTGCGGAAGTCCGCTTCGCTTCTCTGGTAGAG
>CALBGL010000109.1 GCA_937892735.1 uncultured Clostridia bacterium
CAGTTTTTTCCCGGGTCAAAAATTGGCTGGATCGTTATTTTGCGGGCGAAAAGCCTGTGCCTGGCGAACTTCCGCTGCATCCGCAGGGCAATGCCTTTCGTCAGATGATCTGGGAGATGTTGTGCCGCATTCCCTATGGCCAGGTGACAACCTATGGGGCCTTAGCGCGCGCCGCCGCATCTCGGATGGGGAAAGAGCGGATGGCTGCGCAGGCCGTGGGCGGCGCTGTCGGTCATAATCCGATCTCTATCATCATTCCCTGTCATCGTGTGGTAGCGTCCGACGGGAAGCTGACAGGTTACGCGGGTGGACTGGATAAGAAGCGTATGCTGCTCACGCGGGAGGGCATTTCCCTGAGGAAGGGTCGTGTGCAGCATGCAGTCTTCCTGGGGGAAGAAGCGTTTCCTGAGACCGAAAGCGTCATTCTATCGCCTTTAGCGTGATCTGGTTGCGCTTATACGTGATCTATCCATCTCTCTGCATCCGGTAGATTACAGTGAAAAGCTGATACAAATCATCGCCAACAACGATATCCAGAGTGTGACTATTGTGCGTATAGAGGTTCCCTATTGCGGAGGATTGGAAATGGCGGCGAAAAAGGCTTTGCAGGCGAGTGGAAAGTTCCTTCCCTGGCGGGTGATCACGCTGTCAGTGGATGGCAGGATTCTGGAGTAATTCCCATCTCGCACTATTCCCAATGGCCTTGGTTGTCGCTAATATTCCTTGCAATTTCCGATGGCAGGCAGTATAATGTTTTTAGAACCAAATGCGGCATAGAGGAGGGATCCTATGGAATGGGCAGATCATAAGAATCGCTGCCACTGGGCCAATCCAAAGAATGAGATTTACATCCGCTACCATGATGAGGAATGGGGCGTTCCGGTGTATGAGGATCGGAAGCTGTTTGAGATGCTCCTTCTGGAGTCCTTCCAAGCAGGCCTGACATGGGAGTGTGTCCTGAACAAACGGGAGGCATTTCGCAGTGCGTTCGATCAGTTCGATCCGGAGAAAATCAGCACCTATGGCGTAGAAAAGATCGAGGAGCTTGCTTCGAATGCCGCGATCATCCGGAATCGCCGTAAGATCCAGGCCGTGATCCGCAATGCCCAGATCTTTTTGGACATGCGAAAGGAATGGGGAAGCTTCTCAGCATACCTCTGGCACTGGACGGATGGAAAGACGCTGCGGGAGATCGGCCCGACGCATTCTCCATTATCAGACCAGATCTCCAAGGATCTCTATCGGCGGGGAATGCGGTTCGTTGGTACTACGATCATCTATGCGTATCTGCAGGCCGTGGGCGTCATCTGGGCCCATGAGGAAAACTGTGATTGGAAGGAAAGAGAGGCGTAACATGACATACACATCAGCGGAAGCAGCCAAGTTGCTGCGCAAACTCAACGATTCATATCAGGCGCTCGTAAATAAAGAAGAACTAAGCAGCGAATTTCATGCAGCCGTGGGCGAAGACATCGAGTCCGTGCGGCCTGCCTATGATTATGCGGCCACACAGGCGGAACTGGATCGGCTACAGAGGCAGATCCGGCAGCTCAAGCATGCTCTCAATGTGTTCAATACCACCCATATGGTGCCCGGCTTCAACATGACGATTGATGAGATGCTGATTTACATCCCACAGCTCACCAGAAAGCGCGAGAAGTTAGCCAGCATGAAGAGTCAGCTTCCGAAGACGCGCGCCAACTCTTTTCGCAGCACTTCGAATATTATCGATTATATCTACCTCAACTACGATCTGAACGATGTAGAGACAGACTATGAGCGCGTTACCGACGAGCTTTCACGCGCTCAGCTAGCGCTGGATGCCGTGAATCAGACCGAGACTTTTGAGTTCGACCTGGTCTAATTCTCAGTACAGGCCGTCAGGCCAGCGCGTGCACTCTTTCCGTCGTTTTCATCACCCTTTTTATGCAGAATATGATATGGACTCAGTTTTTGTTCAGCGTAGAGGATTCAGTTTTTTTATCTCGTTATTTTTTATACGTTTCTGTTTCATGTTTTGTAAAGCGAAGATTCATGATCAACCTCCACGATGAAAACGAGAAAACTTTTTCGGCAGCCAAAGTACGGTTATAGGCTGCCTTTTTTGATGGGAGATATGGGGGGCCTGCAAGAGAAAGCAGGGAAGGTCGGGAAAAGAAAGGCGTGGTCTGATAGAATGAGAACAGACAAGGAGGGATAGTATGGACTGGGTTTTAGGCTTGCAAGACGCGATCGACTATATCGAACAACATCTATTAGAGGACATCGATTATCAGGAGATCGCAGCGCGGAGTTTTTCTTCTAGCTATCATTTCCAGCGTGTGTTCAGCATTTTATGTGGGTTCACGGTGGGAGAATACATTCGAAATCGCAGGTTGTCCTTAGCGGGCGCGGAACTGGCTGCCGGGAACAGTAAGGTGATCGATGTTGCGCTGAAGTATGGGTACGAGAATCCGGATAGTTTTGCAAGAGCCTTTCAGAAGTTCCACGGCATCTTACCCTCGCAGGCGCGCGGCAATGGTCAGATGCTGAAGTCCTTTTCCAGCCTTGTACTGAAATTTTCCTTGGAGGGAGGTTATACGATGGACTATAAGATCGAGAAAAAGCCGGCAATGACCCTGATAGGATATAAAAGAAGATTCACTGGCACACCGGCGCAACGTACCGAACAGGAGGCGGACTTCTACGGTTCCACTCGTACGAATCAGTATATTCTATGGGGGCTTTCACATGACTGCGATACGACTTATAACATCATGCAAAACTTTGACGATGACGGGTATGACTTTTATATTGCGGTACGTCCCAGTGACTGGAATATCCAGCACCTGGAAGAGGAACTGGAGGAGGAGGACGCCCAGCGCTTCGAAAAGATCTTCGTGCCAGAAGGTCAATATCTCATTTGCGAGACCGAAAGAAGCGAGTATCCTACCGAGCAGATTGAAAGCCTGCGGCGGAGAGTGGTGAGGGAGTGGCTGCCCACATCGGGATATGAACTGGCCGAAGCGCCGGAGATTTCCGTGTATCACTGGTTCTACCAGCCCGGAAACGGACAGCTCAATCATTCTCGATACGCCGAGTTATGGATACCGATCGTGAAAAAATAAGAACTGGAACAAGTGATCTCCTCTGTACGTGACTTCTCATTGCGGAACAGAGGGGATTTTCTTTAGAAATAAAGGCATGAATTTTGTGCAAAAGGTAGACAAAGAATTGCATCCCCCTAAGCTGTATGATATAATTACATAGACGGATGTCGAAATCCGTCCCCGCATCATATTTCCAGGACGAGACACAAAACCTGAGGGAAGCAAATCGTCGCGGTGTCGCGTTTGCGGAAGCCAGGCAGCAGAGCGAAAAGCAGCACAGGTCGAAAGGCGTGTGTGGCGGAAGCTTCGTGGTAAAATCTCCTTTGAGTACAGGCGTTTTGTTGGTGGACAAGGTTGGTCTCAGAAAAATAATCGAGGCAGGTCTTTTCCTTGTACAGTGTTGGACAGGTTTATTCGTAGATTAATGTTTCAAGAACTTGACATTTTTTTGTGAATACACAAAAGATGCTGTTGCGTATTTCGAGTATTTCCGCTATAATTAAAATGTGTTTTTATATCCTCGCCGCATCTCGGAAAAAAGGAGCATCGACATGAAAATAAGTTATAAAAAACTATGGGTACTGCTCATCCAAAGAGACATCTCAAAGGTAACTTTGCGCAAAGAGGTTGGGATTGCAGCCGGTACGATGAGCAAGCTCAACAAGGGCGAAGAAGTTGCTCTCCCTATTTTGCTA
>CALBGL010000110.1 GCA_937892735.1 uncultured Clostridia bacterium
TAAACAGGCTTTTCGCAGGATCAATGATATCAAACAGATATACCAGCCGCTCCGGATCCACGTTATCTGCCACATAGAACTTCGGCCAGCCGCCGCGCTTCTCCCGTGGCAGCTCATTATAAAACGGATGGTTCACCGCCTGCTGCAATGCGATGGGGCCCAGAGCGCTGCCGCCGATCCCCAGCACCACAAACGCCTCAAACTCGTCCTTTACCGATTGTGCGTACTGGATGATGTCTTCCACCACCTCTTCCTGATTATAAGGCAGATCTCTCCAATCCATCCCGCCTTTTTTACGCTTCTCTACCATGGCTTTCTCCATGGCGTCGATCTTACCGGCCAACTTCTCCAAATCTGCTTCTTCAAGGCCCTCTTCCCCTACAAACTTCTTCATCATGTTGTTAAAGTTCAGACGAATCTTCATCGACTTTTTGAAATTTTCCTGCAAATACCTGTCCATTGGAATCACCCTCCTAGAATACTTGCATACAAACCCATCCGCAAAGGAGTGACCCTCATGCAGCTTCTGAAATCCGGCATCCTCTGCCTAGCCCTATGGACTCTCTGTATACTATTGGGCACGGGATCCTTATCCTGGCTGCTCGGCGCGCTGAGTCCGCTTGCAATGACTATCTGTATTATATACCTTCTTCAACCCTTCGTCAATAACCTACAAGAGTTTTCTTCCCTTCCCCGCTCAATTTGTATACTTTTGATTTTTCTGTCCTTACTTGGCATTCTGCTCTTCTTTCTGTTTCTGCTGCTGCCTCGTCTATCGGACGCCTTCTCCCGTCTTCTTCGCGTCGATTGGACCGCTCTTCTTCGCCATCCATTCCTTCAGACACTGGCCGCCTATCTGCCGCTCGAAGATTGGCTGGGCCGTCTGCCTCAACTACTGGGCAGCTTCCTTACTCCTCTACTGCGCGTATCCACCTCGGTCATCCAATGGGTCGGCAATCTTTTCATGGCTTTCTGTATCTCTTACTATGCTCTGAAAGACTCCCGAAGTCTTGGCCGCAGCCTGTCCCGCTATATCCTGCGTCTCCTGCCGCAGAAAGCAGCTGCCCTTCTCCTAAACATAATGGACATTCTGGATCAGTGTCTGTCTGCCTATCTGCGGGGACGGTGCCAGATCAGCCTATTGCTCACGGCCGCGGTCAGTCTTCTTCTCTTTTTCCTATCCTGGATTCTGCGAATGGATCTGCCGTCTCCTCTGCTTTTCGGCGTCATCATCGGGCTGACAAATCTCATTCCCCTCGTTGGTCCATTCCTGGGAACCGGCTTGTGTCTGCTCTTGGCGCTTTTGCAGGGACCGCCCCAAATGCTTCTGGTCCTCGCCATATCGCTAGGCGCGCAGTTTTGGGATAATCTATATCTGACTCCGCGCCTTGGAGCCCCCTTCGGCTTATCCCCCTTCTGGATCCTCCTGGGAGTCAGCACTTTAGGGATCCTGTGGGGAATCTGGGGTATGCTTTTTTCGATTCCTGTCCTGGGATCCATCGCCCAAATCTGGCGAAAGCTCCAAGTGGAAAAAAATTTTTTATGGAGAGTTCCCGAACGTTTCCGTCCTTGACACCATCATCCAAAGGGAGTATGATAAGGAAAAATAGATCAGGAGGTATTCTCATGTCCATATTACACATTTTAGATCATCCCTTATTGCAGCATAAGCTGACTTGGCTGCGCAATCAGGAAACCGGCTCCCGAGATTTTCGCCAGCTCACTCGAGAGATTGCCATGCTCATGACCTATGAGATCACCCGGGATTTCCCGCTGACGCCAATAGAGATTGAAACTCCCCTCTGCAAGACCACGTCGATGGTGCTTGCGGGCAAGAAGGTGGCCATTGTGCCGATCCTACGCGCCGGCCTGGGTATGGTGGACGGTGTGTTGGATGTCATCCCCAATGCAAAGGTGGGCCATATCGGCCTGTACCGCAATGAAGAGACTTTAGAGCCCGTAAAATACTATTTCAAGCTGCCCAAAGATATAGACAAGCGTACTGTCATCGTGACAGAGCCGATGCTGGCTACCGGCGGTTCTCTGATTGCCGCGGTTTCGATGCTAAAGGAAGAAGGAATCCATGATATCAAGGTCATGAGTCTTGTCGTCGCCGAGCCCGGTATCAAGGCCCTGGAAGCCGTCCATCCGGATATTTCCGTCTACTGCGTCGGATATGATCCGAAACTGAATGAACATGGCTACATTACACCGGGTCTGGGAGATGCCGGTGATCGCCTCTTTGGCACCAAATAATCATAAAAGCTCCTGAAAAACGCGCATCACATTTTTATAGAACACTTTTTCAATCTGACTGGCAGAAAGGCCATCCCTTCGGAGTCTTTCTGCCAGTTTCTGTATACCGTCACAGCCGCCCCATTCCGGGGCTTTGCTGATGCCGTCATAGTCTGACCCGAGTCCCACAATATCCTCGCCGCCTATTTTCATCAGATATCGCACGTGTCTCGACATCTCCTCCAACGTACCCGGATGAGCGCCCGTTCCGTCCTCATCCAGGAAGGCGGCGCAATAGTTGATTCCTGTGATACCGCCGCGTTCCGCTAACGCACGGATCATCGCATCCGTGAGATTCCGTGGATGCGGACATACGGCTCTGGCATTAGAATGACTGGCGATAAAAGGTTTTTTCGTATGTTCATACACATCCCAGAATCCTCGGTCTGATAGATGAGATACATCCACGATCATGCCAATCCGTTCCATCTCCTCCAATATCTCGATCCCTTTTTCTTTCAATCCATGCTCTTCTTCTGGCACGATACCATGGGGATGATTCTTCTGGCTTCGGTTGGGATATGCTAGTTCATTCTCAAAATTCCAGGTCAACGTCATCATACGTACTCCCAGCCTGTACAACGTGCGTAAAAACGCGGGATCCCCCTTACAGACGCCTCCTTCCTCTGCCGAAAGAAGTCCGCACATATAACCCCCTACCCAATTTTGGAGAATATCTTCATAGGAACGTACAGGACGGATCCAGTCCTGATTGGCTTCCATCTGTCTCTCAAACAGATCGATCTGCATCAGCGCTTCTTCCAGCGCATTCTCCGTGTCCGGCGCGTAAATAAAAGCTGCAAAAGTCTGCAATCCATATTCTCCTTGGCGCATTTTCTCAAGGCTCACCATTCCCTCGTTCTCTCTGATCGAGCTTCTCTGTCCTTTCCTCTCCTTTTTCAATAGCAAGCTCAATGTATCGCAATGCATGTCGGCTACTCTCATCCGGATCTCCCCTTCCCGTTCTAACTTCACTCTTAATGATAGCACAGCTTCCGTGAAAGTACAATCCATTGTAAATTTTTTAATTTTCCGTCAAATCACCGGCCACTTTCAAAAAAAGAGCGACTATATAGGTTGGAGGTGATCACGATGGACATTCTGAAAATGATCCAACGTCAAAGTCAACTGATTCATGAATTGGAAGCTCTACCCAGGGGACATCTTGTCTACCGCAGCCCGCGCAGCGCTTGCTGGCAATACTACTGCAAGGAGCAAAAGCGGCAGATCCAGATCTATGTTCGCCAACAGGATCTGCCTGCCGCAGAAAAAGCTTCCCGACAGAAGATTCTGCTGGAAAAAGAACCCAAAGACATCCAGGCCTATTTCAAGACGTGCCCGGATGAGATACGGTATGCTCTGGCACAAATGCGGCGCGATGAACAGGAACGTCTGCTGACATCCAGAAAGCACCACAGCGAGCAATATCGCCATCACACCCTGTGCGGGGAGTATGTAGCGTCTAAATCAGAGGTCATCCTGGCGGATTATCTGTATCTTCTACATATTCCCTACCAATACGAGCAACCTTTGTTACTCGGAAGATCTACCTATTATCCTGATTTCACCCTGTATGTTCATGACGCCGTCATCTACCTGGAGCATTTCGGACTCCTTGAAGACTCTTCCTATCAAATCAGCCAAAATGCCAAACTCGCCATCTACCGCAATTACGGGATCATCGAGGGCTTTAACCTAATCTGTACCTCAGAGGATCATGGCGCAATCGATATGCAGGCGATTGATCGTACCTTCCGTCAATGGGGCATCATTGGAAAGAACTGGGATGAGATTGCAGAACGGGATCAGCGAAGAATCCGACAACGCCACGAAAAAACCCGGAAACGGACTAAGGATTCTTGATTCTCATTGCTTCCCCCAGGGAATTGTTACAGCCCCCGTAGACTAATGAGAAATCCCGGGGTTTTCTCATTGCTTTCCCCGGGGAATTGTTACAGCCCCCGTAGACTAATGAGAAATCCCGGGGTTTTCTCATTGCTTTCCCCGGGGAATTGTTACAGCCCCCGTAGACTAATGAGAAATCCCGGGGTTTTCTCATTGC
>CALBGL010000111.1 GCA_937892735.1 uncultured Clostridia bacterium
GGTGTGGGTGCAGTTTCAAGCGTATCCCTATAAGCCGCAGATCTGGCACGCGCTTAGAAAGGCCGGAGGAAAGCTTCTGCATTCTATGCGGCTTCGTAGAAGTCATATCCATCTGCATTTTGGATGGCACGATCCGGCGTATACGGGGCTGACGATGGGAGCCGCCTCTATGATAGGACAGTTTCTGAATCATTCCGGATGTCATATAGAGTTGGAGCCTGATTTTGAAGAGGCGTGTCTGGAAGCCGGTGGAAAGTTGGAATTTCAAATTCGGATTTTGTACATCCTATGGATAGGCCTCGGCCTATTGGCAAATCGCTATGTAAGAGAGATGCTCCTGCTTGTGCTTCGAAAGGCGAAAAATAGAGCGAATTAAAAGGAAAAGAAAGGGAAGTCAATGAAAGCGAAGGAAGAACTGAAGGATCTGTTGTCGCAGTTAGAAGGATTTATTACGACAAAATCGGTGGTGGGAGAGGCGATTCACATGGGGGATACGATCTTACTTCCGCTGGTGGACGTCAGCTTTGGCGCGGGCGCGGGCGCGCGGGACAAGCATTATGATAAAAATGGGCTGGCGAGCGCGATGGGCGGCGTGGGGGCAAAAATGAGTCCCAGCGCCATTCTGGTGGTTCAAAACGGCACCATTCGTATGGTGAGCGTCAAGAACCAGGATACCGTCACCAAGGTGATGGATATGATCCCCGATGTGCTGGAACGACTGAAGAATGGCTTTGAAAAAGAAAAAGAGAACAAAGAAGCGCATAAGATTGTGGAAGAAGCTATGCAAGAGGGCCAGAAAGAGGCAGAATGAAGTCAATACGCGAGATATATAAGATAGGCAAGGGGCCTTCCAGCTCTCATACGATGGGGCCGGAACGAGCCGCCAGATGGATGCGGGAAATGTATCCGCAAGCGGATTCTTTTCGGGTGTTACTGTACGGTTCTTTAGCGAAGACAGGCAAGGGACATATGACGGATGAAGGTATCCGAAAGGCATTGGAACCATTTCCGGCGGAGATCGGTTTCTGTGAAAATGCGGATTTTGAGCTGCCTCATCCCAATACGCTGGATCTCTTCGCCTATAGGGGAGATCGTGAGTTGGGACGGGAAAGAGTGCTCTCCGTGGGAGGCGGCGATATTCAGATAGAGGGGCATCCGCAAAAGGGGATGCCGGATATTTATCAGGCCCGGACATTTACCGAGATTGCGCTGTACTGCAAGAGTCATATGATTCGCTTGAGCGATTATGTGGAACAGATCGAGGGTACGGAGATCTGGGGGTATTTGTGGGAGGTGTGGAAGACCATGCAGCAGGCCATTATAGAAGGCTTGTCTACGACAGGCATTCTTCCAGGCGGTCTGGGCGTGGAGCGCAAGGCGCAGTACCTGTATCAGCAAAGTCACATAGATGAGAGCGCGGAGACGCGGGAGAACCGTATCGTCTGTGCCTATGCATTTGCGATCAGCGAGCAGAATGCCAGCTGCGGGACTATTGTGACGGCACCCACTTGTGGAGCCTGCAGCGTGTTACCTTCCGTGTTGAAATATACACAGGAGAAAAAGGGCTTTTCGGATAGGCGGGTACTCAGGGCCTTAGCAGTAGCGGGCTTGATCGGCAATCTGGTCAAGACGAATGCGTCGATCAGCGGCGCGGAGTGTGGCTGCCAGGCAGAAGTGGGAACAGCTTGTTCCATGGCAGCGGCAGCATTGGCGGAGTTATTTGGTATGGGGATCGATCAGATCGAATATGCCGCGGAAGTCGCTATGGAGCATCACTTGGGGCTGACCTGCGATCCCATTTGCGGTTTAGTGCAGATCCCTTGCATCGAGCGCAATGCCGTAGCATCCATGCGGGCGATGAATGCCCTTAGCTTGGCGAATTTTCTGTCCGGTACTCGCAAAATTTCCTTCGATCTGGTTGTGAAGACCATGTACGAAACTGGCCGCGATCTATCCCGCAGATACCGCGAGACGGCTGAAGGCGGACTGGCGAAACTCTATACGTAATGACTCATAAGTTCGGTTCGATAAAATGCATAGAAGAGGTGTCCCAGTATTTTGGGTAAACCCGGCTTTCATTCTCGGCAAGGTTGAGCTGGTACATTCGAAATTTCACTAAAATGTTTTTCGGCTGCCATTGTTCTTTGTAAGAATACTGGTACTTCATACCTACATTTCGCATGACGCCGCCGCTTCGGGGATTGTTTTTGTCGTGGGTCGCCGTGATATAGAGCAAGCCGTCCTTTTTCACCTGCTCGATCACCGCTCTGCCCGCTTCCGTCACAATCCCTTATGCCAGAATTCCTTACGAAGTCCATAGCCAAAGTCGTGGGGTTCTTCCATATCCACGTTGACGTAGCCGATGGGATTATTGTCCTCTAAATGTGAATGTGTTGTTTTGTATTTATCATTTTACCATAACGAGATATCCGTCAGAGTTTGACGCCCATAGGTAGCAAGCTCGTGGCGTGGTACTGTCGCTACGCTGTAGGAAACTGTCGAGCCACGCCTATTTTATCACAATTCTGAGAGCGATTTCCTACCTTTTGGATATACGGGACAGGCGGCCCTTTAAATGTAGACTTAGGACAGTCCGTCGGTGGATAGCATCACGAAAACAGAATACCCCGGCTGAAGAGGAATATCTCGGCTGGGAAAGGAATGGGCGGCAGCGTGGCGTATGCCTTCTTCTGCATCTGCCGTAAAAAATGAAACGAACTGCTTTTTTTTGCAGTTCGTTTCATTTTTAGTTCTTTTTGGAATTTTTTTATACGCAAAAAAAGATTCGAGAGAGTGGAATTACAGCATAGCGTATAAACCTCCGCTATTTCGTTCTTTTGAGAACTTTTTTATACGCAGATTGGAATTAAAGTCGACTGGAATTGTGATGTAGCGTATAAACCC
>CALBGL010000112.1 GCA_937892735.1 uncultured Clostridia bacterium
ATTTTTTATAATATATTTGATTTTTCATGAGTGGCTCAATTCGCTTTTTGAATTGGATACACCTTTAATGATTTTTATGTTTCTCGAAATTGTTATGAGTGCAGCTTTTTCTTTTTGGACGGCAAGAGAGCGGTTTGAAGTGCGTTACAAAAAGATGGTAGCAATTACGTTAATTGCATCATTTGTCGCTCCTTTTTGTTCAATTATGGCAATTTTTGTATTTTCTGATCAATCTGGAGCCTTTTCTCGAATTGTTGCAAGCGCTATCGTATCCATCATTATTTATGGAATCATCTATTGTAATAATTTTGTAAAAGGTAAAAAATTTTTTCAAAAAGAATACTGGAACTATGGATTGCGTTTTAATTTGCCATTACTTCCACATTACTTGTCAACACTTATTTTAAATCAATCAGATAGGCTAATGATTAGTAAAATGGTTAGTATAGAAAAGGCTGGAATTTACAGTTTATCTCATAATCTGGCAATGGTTTTAAATATATTGACAACATCTGTAAATAATGCATTTGCACCATGGTTATATGAAAAGTTAAAGAAAAAGGATTATAAAGGGGTAGCACAAATCGGTAATGCTCTGTTTTCACTTGTGGCAATCGCGATACTGTTATTAATGGCATTTGCGCCGGAAGTCATATTAATTATGGGAGGAGAGGAATATTGGGAGGCAATTTATGTAATTCCACCGCTTACGGCAAGCCTATATTTTATGTTTATGTATCAGATTTTTGCAAATGTAGAATTCTATTTTGAGGAAAATAAATTCATCACATATGCCTCGGTCTGTGGTTCAATTTTAAATATTATCTTAAATTATATCTTTATTCAGATGTTTGGATATATTGCCGCAGGTTATACCACGTTGTTTTGCTATATAATTTTTGGAACAGCACATTATTTATTTATGAGGAAAACTATCAGTAAAAATATAAACGATAAGATAAAATTGTTTGATATTCGCTTTATCACTGCGATTGCTGCGGTATTATTGCTATTATCTGCATATTTTATTTTCACATATGAATTTGTAATATTACGATATTTTTCGATTGTGCTGGTATTGTTTTTTATGTTTTTACGCAGAAAATCATTGATGAAAATAGTAAAAAAAATTAAAGATAAGGAGATTTGAAAATGAAAATTATTGGTGTTATTCCAGCACGTTATAGGTCATCACGTTTTCCCGGAAAACCGCTTGCGGATATATGCGGTAAACCTATGCTCTGGTGGGTCTACAGGCAGTGTAAAAAGGTAGATGATTTCGATGCGGTCTATGTCGCCACAGATGATAAGCAGATATTTGAAACTTGCAGTTCACTTGGAATTGATGTAATGATGACATCTGATAAGCATAAGACGGGAACAGATCGTATTGGAGAAGTGGCTGATAAAGTTGGTGCAGATCTGATAGTAAATATTCAAGGTGATGAGCCTTTGCTGGAACCTGAGACCATAAAAGCTGCGATTAGACCTTTTTATACAAATTCGCAATTACAAGTATCAAATTTGATGACAAGAATAAAAAATCCGGTGGATGCTGTCAATTTTACAGTTCCGAAGGTAATTACAAATAAAGAGGGGATAGGGATCTATTTGACGAGAGCGACAGCGCCGTATCCAAAGGGAAGTATAGACTATGCATATTATAAGCAAGTATGTGTATACGGATTTAAGCCGGAAGCACTTCGTTTCTTTTGCGACTATGGATTGAAATATGGAAAGGCTAAAATAGAAGCAATCGAAGATATTGAGATTTTACGATTTATTGAAAATGGTTATAAAGTTCAATATGTGGAAGTAGAATCGGAAACGGTTGCTGTTGATACACCAAATGATTTGGAGAAGGTTCGAGAAATTATCAGTAAAAAAATTGCCAATGGAGAGATAGCTGGTTATCAATAAAACTTTGTGAGGGAGAATTAAGAATGGGAAATTTTAAAATACTGGATTGTACCTTGAGAGATGGTGGATATTGTAATCAATGGAAATTCGGAAAAGATAATATAAAGAAGATTATTAATAGTCTTATGGAAAGTGGCATCGACATTATTGAAACTGGATTTCTTACAAATAAAGTTACATATAATGATGAAGAAACTAAATTTACCACTATGGATGAAGTCTCAAAATTCATTCCGGGAGATAGAGAAGGAAAAATTTTTGTCTGCCTGACCAATTATGGAGAGTATGATCTTGATGATATTCCGCCTTATGATGGGAGTTCGCTGGATGGTCTTCGTATTGCATTTCACAAAAAGAATATGATCCCAGCTCTGAATTTATGTCAGGGAATAAAAGAAAAAGGATATAAGGTTTTTATCCAGGCGATGGTTTCTTTAAGTTATAGTGATGAAGAATTTTTGGAATTAATTCACAGAGTTAATGAAATAAAGCCATACGCTTTCTATATTGTAGACAGTTTTGGCGTTATGAAAAAGAAAGATCTTATAAGGCTCTTTTACATGGTTGAGCACAACCTGGATGAAAAAGTTTCCATTGGTTACCACTCGCATAATAATATGCAATTAGCTTTCTCAAATGCGCAGGCATTGATTGATATTGTGACCAGACGAGATTTAATTATAGATGCCAGTGTATTTGGGATGGGGCGTGGAGCAGGAAATTTAAATACAGAACTTCTCGTAGAATATCTGAACGACAATATCGGAACATCTTATACATTTAAACCACTTTTAACGATCATTGATGAGATTTTGAATCCATTTTATCAGCAAAATTATTGGGGATATTCTTTGCCCAATTATCTTTCTGCAAAACATAATACACATCCTGATTACGCAGGATATCTGGATGCGAAAAAAACATTGACAGTAGAAAATATGGATGAGATTTTTTCGATGATGGATGATGCGAAACGAGTAAACTATGATAAAGAGTATATAGAAGAATTGTATATTCAATATATGGCAACAGGGCAGGTCCAGGAATCGCATTTAGCGGAGCTTAGAGAGAGAATTATAGGGAAAAAAGTTCTGATTATTGCACCAGGAAAAAGTTCACTGGAAGAAAAGGATAAAATCATTGATTGTGCAAATCAAAATGATGTTATAACTATAAGTGTTAATTTCGATTACACAGAGTACAACACAGATTTTATCTTTTTGAGTAATCTTCGGAGATTCAGGGAATTAAAAGAAGAAAAAAGAAAAAAATGCATTGTTACATCAAATATTCCAGCGGTTGGAGCTTATCTTCAAACAAAATATAGGGATCTTATCAATAATATCGATGCAGTGCGAGACAATGCCGGTATGATGTTAATTAAATTTTTAATTCAATTAGGGGCACAGAAGATCTATATAGCCGGAATAGATGGCTATTCTCCTGACCCGATGGAAAATTTTGCTGATCAAGCTATGAATGACGGGATGAATAAGATGCTGAAAGAATATCAAAAAGAGATAGATATTGAATATATAACAACTCCTAAATATATCAACATTTAGAAATTAAAGTGTAAGCGTTTCCCCATCCACGTCTTTCCCACCCTCTCTCTTCTGCTATACTCCTTCTTGAAAACAAAATCACGAAAGAGGGTTCCCAATGGATACCAGAAAACAGGACGACAAGCCTCATTTCGCAGAGGTGTTTCCCAGCAGCACATCCGTACCCAATCGCAATCAGACAACCGATAACCGGATCATGGTTTTCTATCAGGGCATGCGGATTTATATTCCCGATCATGTGCAGACCGAGATACTGAACCGTATGATGCAGGTTCTCAAACAGCTATGATGCGCCGATTCATCGAAGGGACAGAACACATCTGTCTGGCCTGCGGAGCCACAGACTTCCGCAAGCAGATCCCCGGACTCAGCACGCTGGTACGGAGCGATTCCACCTGGATCCCTTTCAGGGCAGCAGCATATTCATCTTCTGCAACAAAAAACGAGACGGATTCATCTTGGCGAGTAAGAAGCTGATGGAAGACATGAGGCTTCAGTGGCAGAAGATGGAGGAAGAAGCGAAAGAGATCACTATGCACCAGGTAGACTGGCTGCAGATGGGACTCTCCATCGAACAGAAAAAAGTATTTCGAGATGTGTGAGTATAGGCGGGAAACAGCTAGTATTAAAGTGTAAAAGCACAAGGTAAAACCACCGAAAAAGAGCCGATAAATCGCATAAAATCGACATTTTTTCGGTGGTTTTTATTAGTAAGAATCTATTGATGTATTACCTGAAATTTTGAGGATATTGATTTTGAAGAACTGACAGATTACCGGAGACTGTATTCATTCTTAAAAAAACGGCTAGTCTCCGGAAAAATGACATATATTTTCCTGGATGAGATTCAACATGTTGAAGATTTCCCGAAAGTGGTAGACAGCTTATATATTAAGAAAAATGTGGATATTTATATGACTGGTTCCAATGCCTATATGCTTTCCAGCGAGATTGCCACCTTGATTTCTGAACGGTATGTGCAGATTGAAATGTTCCCATTGTCCTTTAAAGAATACATGGAGAGTACGGGTAGCATGACGGACCGGGGTGTAAAATACACAGAATATCTGGAAAATAGTTCGTTCCCCTATACCCTCGAATTGAAGGGGCAGCGGGACGAAATTCGGGACTACCTAGAAGGATTGTACAATACGATTGTTGTCAAGGGTATTGTAAGCCGAAAGAAAATCACAGATACTATGATGCTGAGAAGTGTTTTGCGGTTTGTGTTTGACAACATCGGGAATCCGCTTTCCTCAAAGAAGATAGCGGACACGATGACTTCTGATGGGCGGAAGATCGACACAAAAACAGTTGAAAAATATCTGGAGGCTTTGTCGGAAAGTTGTATCATATACCAGGCAAAGCGATATAACATCAAAGGGAAACAGTGCCTGAAAACCCTGGAAAAGTATTATGTGGTGGATATCGGACTCCGCTACATGCTGCTGGGATCAAGGCAGATAGATGCAGGGCATATCCTGGAGAATGTGGTATATCTGGAATTGCTCCGCGGAGGATATGATGTATATGTGGGAAAAATCGATTCTTTTGAAGTCGATTTTGTCGCACAAAATAGCAAAGGAATCTGCTATTACCAGGTCGCTCTTTCCGTGCGGGACGAAAAAACGCTGGAACGAGAATTGGGGCCGCTTATGGCGATCCGGGACCATTATCCTAAAATGATCCTGACGCTTGATGAGGAGCCGGAAGCACAGTACGATGGGATACGAGGAATCAATGCCAGAGATTGGCTGCTTGGTCTGACTGATAACTAAAAAATGAATGAAAGGTCTGATTCGACAGTGATGATGTCTGAATCAGACCTTTTTACATAGCCAAAGCAGCGTAGCATCTTATGAAATACTGTAAGTGATGCTCCAAAACGAACGAACGGTTTTTTCTTATACAACAGTAAAATGAATGTAAAAAAATAGAAAAAAATGGAAAAAATGGTTGATTTTTGGCCGGCTTCATGTTACCATAAAATATAGAATCCTAGGGTTATAAGAAATGGGAAGGGAGAGTGAAGGAATGGCCGATCTGGATGTGGCAACTATATTGCAGACGGTGCAGAATATCACGGATTGGGATCATAAGATGACGCTCCGATTGATAGGGTATATGCGGGGGAACCAGGATGGGAACATACACAATGTGTTTTTTGATGGATATCCAGTGAAGGGACTGCCGAGCCAATTGGCGGCATATCAGGGGACATTGACGGATTTGACGAAGAGCTATATCTGTCGAGTCATGGCGGATATTCAGGAATATCAGTTGCATCGAATGGTGTGGGACGTGTCCCGGCTGCAAGTGGAGTGGGAGCAAAAGGTGAATACAGCTCCGAAAGAATTTTGGGAAGGAATGGCCATGGATACATGGGAAGATATTCTTCCACAGGTGGAACAGAATTCGATACAATACGCAGGAGCATTGGCCGAGCAGATGAAACGGACGGAATGGATACAGGGTATGGTGGCAGAGAGCGTTACTGCGGGAACCGGTTCATGGCGTCTTATGTGGCTTTTGGAAAAGTCTTTGGATGAAAACATGGCATGGGAGGTTATGGAGGGATGGAAGCAGGCAGGGTGTGAAGAACTTGTCAGCACATTTCCGGATTATCCCTGGAAGGACTGTGTAAAGACACAGTTACTTAGCGGATCGAATCAATTTCAAAACATAAAAAAGGATATTCAAAAAGCCTGTGAAAAGAAACGGGAAGTGTATCGGGAGTATAAATCGGAATTGGTGGGGCAGACAGTTTCCGGCGCTGGGGGAATGAAAAAGTATGCCTTGGTTCGTTATCAGTTGGGAAAAGAAGTTACGGATTGGATTCAGCAGCAGAGTGGATACGCGAGTGGAGAAATGGGAGAATTTCCTTTGAAAGACGTGCGGGAAGCTTATGATCCATTGGGATGCGTCTTGCGTGGGACGCGAATCTTAAACGAAGAGAAGCGATGGGTTTCGATGGAGAGTTTAACCGAAGGGATGAAAATTCTATCTGCGCAGCGCATGCCTTCCGTCTTTTCCGGAGAACTTGTAGAGAATGATCGGGTAGCTTGGGTATACGCCATCAATGAGGATACGCCATTTATGTCCTTAGACCATATGATCTTGACAGAAGAGGGATATAAATGTCCCGATCCGGAGGCGGCCAAAAGGTGGAACACGAATATAGCGGTGTCTCAGCTTCGAGAAGGGGATATGGTACTGAAATATGAGTTGGATGCGCGGCAAGGGATCCATATACGAAAGGAAGAGGTGCGGCGGATTCATATTGTACCGAATGAAAGTCCTTGTGTGGATATTCATATCGAGGATGGTTATAAATCCTATATTACAGAATCCGGTTATGTGTGTTACGCCAATTATCCGGAAATCACCATAAGAGCCATACAAAAGAAATTGGAAAAAGCGAAAGATCCCACCCTGAAAGAAGTATGGGGAAGGATGTTGCGTCAAAGTCAAACGCTTATTGAAAAACTGTGGGGAGAAGATGTACGGAAATATATGGAGAGGAGATGGTATTCATGGGAGAACTGAGGATGAAGCAGCTGCGTTGTACAGAGGAAGAATTGCGGAATATAAGAAGGATGAATCTACAGGTGGTGACGGAAGACTCGCTGGGCTTTTCTAAATTACACCTAGTACAGGGCTGCTTATGGATGGAAACAGGAGAACAGGAGATGATACCCTGTTATGTACAGAACGGACATTGTTTCTGGAAACGGAATCTGAAAGAGGGAAATGAGGAAACGGGCGTATTACGGCTATATGACCACGGATTCTATGGCGAAGGGATTGTACTGCGTGAAGGGAAGCCAGTAAAATTTCAAGTGGTTTCCACAAGTGCATATGCGATGAAAACGATTTATGAGGGAAAGGAAGTGGATTGCGGTACCTATAAAATGGGGTATGAAAAACAGGAAGGTCGATTTGTAGCGGTGGGAGAGTGGTGGATGCCCTATGAGGATGAAGCGGGGGAAATGCAGCAGGGAGAAGTGGCTTCTACCGCGTCGCAGGATATTACGTATTATATAAACGAGCATAGACAGTTGGCAGGAAAGGTTCGATTTCCCGCATTGGCCCGGTATCAGTTTCCCTTTTTACATCATTGTAAATGGGAAGAGGCAGAGTTTTGCTTTGATACATCTTTTCAGTCCATACAAGGAAGGTGTACTGCCGTCCAAAACGTAGAAAAAACCTATGTGCTGCATGGTGAGTTGGAGGCAGAAACACAGGAAAAGCTACGGCAGTTTCAGCAGCGAATCCAAGGGATGTCCATATCGAATCAAGTGAGAATATCACCCCAGGAATGCAGTGAATTAAATACGCTGTTGCAGCACAGTGTTTTGGATCTTTATAATCTGCCGCAACCGGAAGATTTGTCCCAAGTTCATCAGGAGTGTTTTCAGAAGATGATGAAGATGGTGGCTTGCGCAGCTTATAAAACCGGAAATGAAATTAAAGATTATATCGGCATAGCAGAACCGAAGGTTTGTGATGTCGGAGGAGATTTGACATGCGCGCAGGGAGAGCTGGCAAAAGCAAACAAAGACTTTCTGCTCAATGACCTTGGAATCGCGTATTTATCCTACGCGTATTCTCAGAATGAACAGGAAAAGATTCATAAGCCAATCACAGACATTCCTCAGTATAATGAAAAGATTCGGTATTATATGCAGGGGAAGGATAAGGGTTGCATGTCGCAGACCGAAGAGTACCAGAAAATTACGAATGTATTATACCGACAGATTTATATGGAAAATGTAGTAGGATTGGAATCGTATGTGGGGGAACAGGGGGAGCAGGACTGGGCCAGACAACTATATGAATACTGTAATTCCCCTCAAATTCTGAATGGATTGATCCTGACCAATATGGTAGATCCTGAGAATACACGAATCAATCATTTGTGTACGATGTTGGATGCATTGGATTCTTCTCCGCGGGTCACCTTGGAAATAGAGCCCGATCTGGACCATGTATCAGACACGGAAAAGCTCTTTTCTTTTAGCGTTGCGTTGCGCAAACAGGTGATGGATTTGACTTTTAAATATACAGTAAAGAATATTAAACTGCCGGATCCCAAGGATGCAGAGAGTGTTGATGCGTTCAATCAGACATTGGTGGCGTTTATGGAGATCTATTTTAAGAATTTGCAGGAGCAAACCTTTACAAACTGGACACCGGATATTTATAAAGAAGCATATCAGGAACTGGAAGAAGCTGCCCAGGCATCGCAGTATGATACGGTCGAGAAGTATATAGCAAACATAGCTGATGTGGTGGCAGATACGACGGCGGCGATTCTGCAGCTGGAAAACCCGGATATGCCGACTGCTATCGTCAGTTTTTTTGACAGCCATCCCAAGGTGTCTCGGGCATTTTGCGCGGCCTTTTATATTACGGGGATCACTTCGCTCATCTTTGGCTTTCGCGAGTGGAACAAACTGGATACCAAGGAACGAACCGAACTGATTACAAGTACTTGTGCGATTGGATTGCAGGTTGTGAATGATCTTACATCGTGGAAGGCCTGCGGAGTCTTTCGGCAAGCCTATGGCAACCTTCAGGCGGCCAATTCGCAAATAACCCAGGTAGTCAATCAGGCGGATTTCACAAAGACTCTGGCCGGCTCAAAGGATCTGGATACGGCGCTCACCGATATGGGAGTGGATATGGCGAGGGTCACACAGGGAGAAAGAGACATCATGGCGTCGGCCTCGAAATGGATGAAAATCAGTCGGATAGGAGCTACCGCGGCTAAAGTTGCTTCCTCACTTTTAATGGCCGTTACCCTTGGTTTTCAGATTTTTGAAACGGTAAAGGACTTTCAGACGGGACAACCAATAGCCGTAGAAGTGATGGATATCATACAGGATGTAGCGGGCGGAGTCTGTTTTCTGGTAGAGGCGGGCAGCGGCATCGCGGCACTATGCGGCGCGCAGGTATGCGCGGTTGTGCCGGTGGTAGGCTTGATTTTCGCGGTGGTCGGTATCATTGTCTCAATTGTCTCGATATTTATCCATCGAAAGGAACCAGAGACGCCTGTGGAACGGTTTATTAAGAATCAATGCGTTCCTTTTGTGGAAAGGCAAACGCCTACACAGGAATGGCTGGATGAGCAGGAAAAAATCGCAGAACATCTATCCGGCGCACCAAAGATCTGTTTGGCGTAAGGCGTGGTATAGTATTTTTAATTTTGATCATTTTTCTGACTTAAACCCATGGAGGGCCTGAATACCCGAGATTTTATGGGGGTGCTTTCACAACCTAAAATGTTCGGATGGAGGAATATATTTTTAGTTTTATATAGAGAAAATTGTGGAATCTTAGTTCCAGTAGGATGGAGATCAATGTCAAAGTTCTGGAATCAGAATCTATAATTTTTTACATTGGTCCGTAATCGGTTTTCTGCCGGACAATCTCAATTTTAAACCGATAAAAAGTTCCTTGATTCTACGCTGTTTAGGGCAGAGAACCACTTTATGAATTTCTTATTCTGAATCTAAGGATTTCACTGGTTTAGCGTGCATGAAATCGGTTGAACCATAGGAAGGGATATATCAGGCTTTCGGAAAGAGGATGTAAGAGAATGAAAGCTGCTTTATTAGGGAATATCATCTAGAAAAAAGTCCACTGAATCTCAAGATAGAGATCATCAGTGGACTTTTTTATGGTAGTCATAGGGAGCGCCGGTTATTTTTGGGTTCGCAGAAAATCTATAAATAGACGCACCTTCTGTTGTTCTTCGGAAGATAGAAATGCAAAATGATGGGGTAAAGTTTGGGGAAAATCGGATTCAGCCATCAAAAGAGTTTCCATAGAGATTTGAAATAAATCCGTTATCCTCTGAAAAAGTTCGGGAGAAGGAAGTCTCTGCCCTGTTTCATAATGGGAATACGCTGCCGGCGTGACATGTAAAGTACGAGCGATCGCCGCTTGCGTCAATCCTAAACGCTTTCTGTATTTTTTCAACCGAGATGCGAAACATCGCGATGAAGGAAGCTGTGGTACGGGGGATGGATGCTGTTTTTGATAAACCAGAAAATGCAGATATTGCTGAACTTGAGAGAGTTGTTCACTGGAAAGTGTATTCAGAGAAGGGAGGAATGATGAAGGAGATTCGTATGTTTCAGAAAGTGGATGACCTAGAAGATAAGCCATGGAAACATGATAAAATTTAGCAAAACGATATAACATAAAGATATCCGGAACACGGCGACCATTCTCATAATGGGAACAGCATTGAGGAGATATGCCGAGGCGTGCAGCGACCTCTTTCTGTGATAGACCAGACCGATGCCGGAGGTTAAAAAGCTTGGAAGAACAAATTGATGACATGTTTATACAATCATCCTTTCTTAAAATATAGAATATAAAGGCCCAGGGAATGATCCTAGCCTTTGTTGCCTATTGTACCAAATGAAATCAAAGAAAAGAGGAATAAAAGGGATCTATTTTTGGGAGAGACACAAGAGATAAAAGCAGACAAAGCAGTTGTATTTTTAATCCAGAAGGAGTATAGTAGTATGAAAGAACTTGAGAGAAGGAGGAAGTGGTTAGGGAGAGGGGCTATCAT
>CALBGL010000113.1 GCA_937892735.1 uncultured Clostridia bacterium
TGCGTCTCCGTCCTCGCATTGTATTTTATACGCAACTCTGCGAAGGCACGCTTCAAAAACGTCGAACTGCGTACAATCTGAGGCGCGTCTCCGTCCCCACAGTGCATTTTATACGCAGATGAAAGATTCGCCAGCCATCGATCTCGCAGTTGCGCGCAAATCAATTCCTTTTGAAACCAATTGACACACCTACTCTCCATTTTCAGATACGACAAGAAGACGTCCGATGCGGCATCTTTTTTATTTTGAGGCGTTATATTTCCATTTCAAACTGTAGAAAGGACCCGCTGAAGCATTTCAATTTTGCAACGGATCCTTTTTTCATACGATATAATATTTCCGGTGAAAAAGGAAGGCCCACCTGTTTTCTCATTAGTCTCCACTGCCTTGTTCCTTTTGTTTCATTTCCCGCCAGACCGTATGCATCATCGTACCAAAACACGCGGCGCCTCCGATAAAATTGGAAATAGGCTCAGCTAGGAATACGCCCATGACTCCCAGAGCCGGAATATGCGGCAGTAAAAGTGTCAAGGGGATCACAATGATGACCTTTCGAAAGATCGAGAAAAAGACTGCATTTCGAGAACGTCCCAGTGATACAAAAGCCGACTGTCCTGAGAATTGCAGCGACATCATAAAGAAACCAAAGAAATAAATATAAAGCGCGGGGACACCTAATTCTATGAGCTGTACCTCACTGTTAAAAATATAAATAAAGAATTCTGGGAAAATCATCAAAATGATCCAGAGCAATGTGGTATACACAATGCAAAGGACGGACATGAACCGAATTCCCTGACGAACCCTTCCATATTCATTCGCCCCATAGTTATATCCCAACACAGGCTGAGTCGCGTTGGTCACTCCCGAAACCGGCATCGTAACGACTTCGCGAATGGAATTCAGCACGGTCATGACTCCCACATAGATATCGCCGCCAAACTGCTGCAGCGTCGCATTGCAGACTACCTGCACGCCGCTGTTCGTGACAGCCATCACAAAACCGGATGTACCCAGCGCCATGATTTCCTTAAGCATCTTCCATCGAACCCCCAGACTCTGAAGCCGCAGCGGAATAATGGCTTTTTTTCCGGCTAATACTTTGAGTACCCATAGTGCTGAAACTCCCTGAGAGATTACCGTGGCCACCGCTGCCCCCTGCACCCCCATATTAAAGACAAATATAAAAATGGGATCAAGCACGATATTGAGTATGGCTCCAATCAGCACAGTCAGCATCCCCTTACGGGCGAAGCCCTGTGCATTGATAAAACTGTTCATGCCCAGACTGACCATCACAAACACACTGCCTAAAAGATAGATCGACAGATATTGGTCGGCATACGGAAACGTGTCGTCGCTCGCTCCAAATAGATATAGAATCGGTTTCTTGAAAACCAGCCCCAATACGGTCAACACCAAGCCGCTTGCCACCAGCATGGTAAAGGATGTCCCCATCAGCTTCTCGGCTCGGCCCTCATCGCCTCCGCCTCTGGCTATCGAGAAAAGCGGCGCGCCTCCCGTGCTGAACAGATTGGAAAACGCAGTGACCATGGCAATGATCGGAAAGGTCAGCCCTAACCCCGTCAGCGCCGTAGTAGAATTCTCAGGCAAGTGTCCGATATACATACGATCAATAATATTATATAACAGATTGATCAGCTGCGCTAACGTCATAGGCCCAGCCAGGCGCAGAATATTGCCCGTGACGCTGCCTCTGCTGAAGTCATTTTTATTTTCCAATGAGATCCTCCTTTATAGCATTTTTATATAGTATACACCCTTTTCGACTCCAGGCGCAATATCTTTTCTTTTCTTGCTTTTTTTCGATTTTTCTCTTGCTCTGTCCCCTTCAATCGAGTATAATAAAAGTCGGTATGCATGAATACTGATTTTTTGGAAGGAGCGATTCACTTATGAACTACACGCATGAAGTAGAACAGATGTGTACTGTCGCCAAGGGCCCCAAGCATGGTCCGGCGCCGATTCCTGAAGAAGGAAAATGGGTACGCAGTAAGCAGATCAGCGATATTTCCGGTCTGTCTCATGGAGTGGGTTGGTGTGCACCGCAGCAGGGTGCATGTAAGCTGACCCTGAATGTTAAGAATGGTATCATCGAGGAGGCTCTGGTAGAGACGCTGGGATGTTCTGGTATGACTCATTCCGCCGCCATGGCCGCCGAGATTCTGCAGGGCAAGACCATCCTGGAAGCTCTGAATACGGATCTGGTATGTGACGCGATCAATGTAGCTATGCGCGAGATCTTCAAACAGTTGGCCTATGGACGGACTCAAACCGCTTTCTCAGAGGGCGGACTTCCTGTAGGCGCTTCTTTGGAAGATCTGGGCAAAGGCCTGCGTTCTCAGGTAGGTACTATGTTCGGTACTCGTCTGAAGGGGGTTCGTTATCTGGAGATGGCAGAAGGTTATGTCCTGAATATCGCCGTAGATGAGAATGACGAAGTCATCGGTTACAAGTTTGTTCATCTGGGCAAGATGATGGACGCAATCCGCAAGGGTACTGACCCGAAGGAAGCGTATGAGAAAAATATCGGCACCTATGGCCGATATGACGAAGCGGTGAAATACATTGATCCGCGGAACGAGTAAGAAAGGGGGACGACGCAATGGTACAGTTTGAAGGTTACGACAGAAGAAAAGACAAGCTGGAAAAGGAGCTTGCCAAGTACGGCTTCTCCTCTCTGGAAGAGGCTCGAGATCTATGTCTTTCTAAGGGCGTCGATGTGGAGTCCATCGTAAAGGGTGTACAGCCTATCGCCTTTGATAACGCAGTTTGGGCCTACACGCTGGGCTGCGCAATCGCAATCAAGAATGGTGCAAAAAATGCTGCCGATGCTGCAGAGCAGATTGGTTTGGGCCTGCAGGCATTCTGTGTCCCCGGCTCCGTAGCCGAGGATCGTAAAGTAGGTCTGGGTCATGGCAATCTGGGTGCCATGCTGCTTCGCGAAGAAACCAAGTGCTTCTGCTTCCTGGCTGGACATGAATCTTTCGCTGCTGCTGAAGGTGCTATCGGTATTGCTAAGACCGCGAACAAGGTTCGTAAGGAGCCTCTGCAGGTTATCCTGAACGGCTTGGGTAAGGACGCTGCCTATATTATTTCTCGTATCAATGGTTTTACCTACTGCGAGACAGAGTTTGACTACTATACCGGCGAGGTAAAGGTCGTAGATCAGCACGCTTACTCCAATGGAGAGCGGGCTAAGGTTCGTTGCTATGGTGCAGACGATGTGCGTGAGGGTGTTGCCATCATGGCGCTGCAAGGCGTAGATGTCTCCATCACCGGTAACTCCACCAACCCGACTCGTTTCCAGCATCTGGTTGCCGGCACCTACAAGAAATGGGCGCAGGAGAATGGTAAGAAGTATTTCTCCGTCGCATCCGGCGGTGGTACAGGACGTACCCTGCATCCGGATAACATGGGTGCAGGTCCTGCTTCCTATGGCTTGACCGATTCCATGGGCCGTATGCATGGCGACGCACAATTTGCGGGTTCCTCTTCCGTTCCGGCACACGTCGAAATGATGGGCCTGATCGGCATGGGTAACAACCCGATGGTTGGCGCTACCGTAGCCTGTGCTGTAGCCGTGGAAGAAGCCATGGAATAAAAGAATTTCTGGGTTGCCAAAAAGAACCGCCTGCTTGACGGTTCTTTTTTCATTGCTACTCTATATTCTAAAATTATATCCGACCGTATTGTCAAATTTGACTGAACATCGTATAATAAAACAAATGTATGGAGAAAAAGTCCTGGAAACAAAAAAGCATCCCCTCTTCCGAATGCTTGCGGTATACTTATTTCTTTCGAAAAATCAGGATCGCCTTAGCACTTGGCATAATCGAAACATTGATGAGTTCATACCCTCTCTCTTCCATCTAGTTGGCCTTCTCTTCCACGACCTGCGCCATATCCTTTGCTTTGGGCAAATAATCCGTCACAACGGTCTTATACATAGAACCTCTCCTTCTTATAACTGTCTTTTCTTCTTATACCTTGAAATCGCAGCCACTACACCTGCGACCAGAAAGACCGCGCTCCATGTGCCCACCGTCACCGCCGTATTCAGTCTACGGATCGCCTGCTGCAGTGAAGCATCCAGATTCTCCATCGTCGTTCCCTCCATCTCCTACAAACTGAAGCAGCTTAGACTCTTTTCCACTTCGCTTCTTATTGTACACCATATTTGTGAAAATTGCATTACAAATGCAACAAACCTGCGTAAAATTTCCTTCACGATTTTGTTTTTCTTTTGTAGAAATATACATATGAGACCTTAAGGAGGTTATGATGTCCCTTTCGATTCGTAAACGAGGTATTCTCATCGGCTGTATTCTTGCAGCTTGCGTCCTGATCGCCGCCTTCTTTTTATGGCGGCAGCTCGCCTCCACGGAAGAAGGACGGGTTGCCCGCATCACACAGCATGGCAATCTCATAACGGAAATCGATCTAGCTTCTGTTACTGAGCCCTATACTCTTCGGATAGACGGCATAAACGGCGCCTATAATATTATCGAAGTACGGCCCGGTTCTATCGGTGTTATTGAGGCCAGCTGTCCTGACCATATCTGTATACAGATGGGATTCATCCAAGATCCTTTTCTGCCGGTGACTTGTCTTCCCAATGAAGTTGTCATACAGATCTATCCCGAACCATAAAGGAGGTTCCCATGCGGCGTATTGTCTTACTTTCCCTCTTCACGGCCATTGCTCTGGTGCTGTCTCTTGTGGACAGCGCGTTGCCACCGCTTCTTCCTGTCCCTGGTGTGCGGCTGGGTCTTGCCAACGTGGTTACCCTAATCCTGCTCTTCACCGTTCGGCCGCGGGATGCGTTTCTTGTTTTGATTCTCCGAATCATCCTGTCCAGTATCTTTGCCGGTCAGGGCATGTCTTTTCTCTATAGCCTGGCTGGCGGATTGTTATGCTTTCTTGTGATGTTTCTGCTCAGCCGCTTATTCCGCCGTTCCTTTGTGATTCTCGTCAGCATATGCGGCGCTCTCTCCCATAATGCCGGCCAGCTTCTCATCGCGCTTTGGATCACACAGACACCATCCATCCTGGCTTACGCCCCGATTCTGATCTTAAGCGCTTTTCTCACCGGGGCCTTCACGGGGCTTTGCGTCATGCTTTGTTTGCGCTATCTAAAGCCCTTATTCAAATCTTACGGAGATTTTCCAAATACTTTTTAATTTTTTCCCCTCTCCCTCTTTCTATCCTTGAAAAATCATGTTATAATCAGGAACAGTATTACCAAAAATAAAGGGGGACTTTTATCTATGAGAGAGCGCACAAAAGCGACAACCTCTGTCACAGAAGGCGTCATCTGGAAAAACATGCTGGCTTTCTTCTTTCCGATTCTTCTGGGAACCTTTTTCCAGCAGCTATATAACACAGCGGACGCTATCATCGTCGGTAACTTTGTTGGTAAGGAAGCATTGGCCGCTGTCGGCGGCACCAGCGGTACACTGATCAATCTTTTGATCGGTTTTTTTGTGGGTATGTCCGGAGGCGCTACTGTCATTATCGCGCAATACTACGGCGCTCAGGATCATGAGAACGTGCATCACGCAGTGCATACCGCCATCGCACTGGGTATCCTCGGCGGCGCTGTATTGATGGTCATCGGCATTGCTATCTCAGGCCTGGCTCTGCATTGGCTGGGAACACCGGATGATGTGTATCCGATGTCACTCACCTATATGACAGTCTATTTTATAGGAACCATACCCAATCTGATCTATAATATTGGCGCGGGAATTCTTCGTGCTGTGGGCGATTCCAAACGCCCTTTGTATTTCCTGATCGCAGCCTGTCTTGTTAATATTGTACTGGATCTGCTCTTCGTTACGATCTTTCACATGGGCGTTTTCGGCGTTGGCCTTGCGACGATTCTCTCCCAATTTGTCAGCGCGACGTTGGTGATTTTTGTATTGATCCGCTCCCGCTTATCCTACCGCCTGCTGCCCAAGCAGATTCGAATCCACAAGACGATGCTGGGACGAATTATCCGTATTGGCCTTCCTGCCGGTCTACAGTCCACCATGTACTCCCTATCGAATGTGCTGATTCAGGCCAGCATCAATTCCTTCGGTACCGATGTCATGGCAGCCTGGACCGCCTTTGGTAAGTTGGACGGTCTCCTGTGGATGGTGCTGAATGCTTTCAATATCACGGTGACTACCTTTGCCGGCCAAAATTTTGGTGCGAATCAGATGGATCGGATGCGCAAGAGTGTCCGTTGCGGTTTATTAATGGCAAGCATCACATCGATTACGATCAGTATTTTCTTCGTTTCCTTTGGTCGGTTAGGACTTCAACTCTTTGTCAGCGATACAACCACCTTGGATTTTGGTATGCGAATCATGATGATGATGGCGCCCTTCTATATTACATACGTCCCCATTGAAATCTTATCCGGCGCCTGCCGAAGCGCAGGAGATTCTTTACGTCCCATGCTGATGACAGCCTTTGGCGTATGTGGCTTTCGTGTCATTTGGCTGAGTATCGTCGTACCGAATTGGCATGAGTTAGAGGTACTGGCTGCTTGTTACCCCATCAGCTGGATTCTGACTTCTTGTCTCTTTATTGTATATTATCTGCGTGGGAATTGGCTCAAACGTAATGTATCGCAAATATAAGCTTTTATTAGCACTCGTTATTGTCGAGTGCTAATTTTTGCAATTTATTTACACTTTGGTCAAATTTCCGACACATCTATCCGTTATCCTGTATTTGTTTCGAATGAATCTAAAGGAGGACACCCATATGTTAGATTTAACCCCATTTGCAGAAAGATACTTTTATAATAATAATCAGGAACCTTCTCGCTCCGCTTTTCAAGAGTTTCGTACCGATATCCGCGACATGGGCGACCATTTTCTGGTAGAGGGCGAATTTCCAGGATACAATAAAGAAGAGATTCATATTGAACTGGATGGCGACTACATGACCATTACCGCACAGCATGCCGGAGAGCCCCAGTCTGGGGGGCGCTATCTTCGCAGAGAGCGCGCTAATCGTCCTTTGCAGCGCAGCTTTGACATTTCTTCCATTTATGTGGATGGCATTCATGCTTCCTACGAAAACGGCGTACTGACGCTGGTATTGCCTAAGAAAGATGCCGTCCCCAATAAATCCCGTCACTTGGAAATCCATTGATTTCTGAGCTGTCCATATCTCATGGACAGCTTTTTTTATTCAAATATGGAAGACAATACTGATTGACACGATCCCTTCGTGAGGAGTATAATAAGAATACTTGACATTTTACGCATGATGAGAAAGGAGAAACGGCTCATGGACCTGATCGCAGGCTTACAGAAACTGACTCTTTTGGACTATCCAGGACGGACTGCCTGCACCCTATTTACCGGCGGCTGCAATTTTCGCTGTCCCTACTGTCAGAATAGCCACCTAGTCCTCGCTCCCGAAGAAGTGGAGCCCTACTCCTGGGATGAGATCATCGATTTTTTAAATCACCGCAAGGGACTCCTGGATGGTGTATGCATCACGGGCGGCGAACCACTTCTGCATCCGCAGATTGATTCGCTGATACAAACCATTCATTCTATGGGCTTCATGGTAAAGCTCGATACCAATGGTTCTTATCCTGACCATCTAAAAGAATTGGTTCGTTCCGGCTGCGTGGATTATGTGGCTATGGATATCAAAAATTCTCCTCTGCATTATGGGAATACCATCGGAATCCCGGAATACGACCTTGCCGCCGTCCAGGAAAGCGTACGTTATCTCCTGTCTGCTCCTGTGGAATACGAATTTCGAACTACTGTCGTTCGAGAGTTTCATCAAGCCGCGGATTTCGTAGCCATTAGTCTATGGATAAAAGGCGCTCGCCGCTATTTTTTGCAGGCTTTTGTAGATTCCGGCGATCTGATCGAACAGGGTTTGCATGGATATGACAGGGCTGAAATGGAAAACTTCGCTTCCCTGATTCGCCCGCTGGTACCCTCTGTACACATTCGCGGGATTTAGGAACAACTGTTTGAATCGCTCCGTGATTGCATTTTATGAATTCTATATACATCGCGACCCTCCCTCCTTCCTTCCCGAAAATTGTGCATTTTATTTTGCTATTCCCGGGAAAACATGCTATAATATAAGGCATATACTACATATTTTTGAAATGAAAGGATACCTAATTCAAATGGATACACTTCCGTTATTATTTGTCATTATACTCTGCATCGCTGGATCTGCCTATTTTTCAGCCTCTGAGACCGCTTTTTCTACCATGAATCGGATTCGAATAAAAAATCTAGCCGATAGTGGCGATTCTCGCGCGGTCTTAGCCCTGAAACTGGCAGGCAATTATGATAAATTAATTTCTACGATCCTGATTGGCAATAATATCGTTAATATTGTTTCCGCCTCACTGGCCACCGTGATATTCACCGCATGGCTTTCCGATGCCGGAGTGAGCGTATCTACCGCCGTTATGACAGTCGTCGTACTGATCTTCGGTGAAATTTCTCCTAAAACCTTGGCAAAAGAGAACGCCGAATCATTCGCCTTGGCGACTGCCCGACTGATGAACATCATTATGATTCTTCTGACTCCCCTTAATTATATTTTTTCTTTATGGAAAAAATTATTGGATAAGGTTTTCAAGAAATCTGCCAATTCTGGTATTACAACCGAAGAGTTGATTACTATGATTGATGAGGTGCAGAACGACGGAGGCATCGATGAGCATAACGGGAACTTAATCCGTTCTGCCATTGAATTTGATGACTTGGATGCCAAAGATATTATCACTCCCCGTGTCAATTTAGTGGCAGTCGAAAAAAACACACCCATCCATGAAGCCGCTGATACCTTTATAAAAAATACATATTCTCGTTTATTGGTATATGAAGATAATATTGATAATATTATCGGAATGATTCATGAGAAAGATTTCTTCACGATCCTAAATCAAGGTGCTATGGATTTTTCCGCAGCCATTAAACCAGTAATCTATATTTCCGGCAATATAAAAATCTCTCAGCTCCTGCGTCTAATTCAGAAATCTCATACCCACATTGCCGTAGTTATTGATGAGTTTGGTGGTACCAAAGGAATTATTACACTGGAAGATATTCTGGAACAACTGGTCGGTGATATTTGGGATGAACATGATATCATAGAACAGAATATTCAGAAATTGAATGATACAACCTATATCGTTTCCGGATCCTGCAGTCTGAGCACTTTCTTGGAAACCTTTTCATTTCCGGAAAATGAAGACGATTATAACTCCGTTACCGTAGGCGGATGGGTTATGGAAGTGTTGGGTTATATCCCCGACATTGGTTTTCATTTCTCTTTTCACAATTGTGAGATTTATGTGACTATGCTGGAAAAGCATCATATAAAAGAAATCCGTCTTCATCTGTCCGAGGAAAGCTCGAGCTGACATATACCGAATTTATCGGATATAATTCACAATATATTGTGTTATTTTATTTCTTTATTACAATATATTGACTTCCCTTTGGCGCCGTGTTATAATGAACTTATCACCTTAAAATGATAAATAACTGTAAACAGAGAGAGGGGTTCCTATGTATCAGGTTATCAAACGCGATGGCGCAACTGCGGAATTCAATATCGCGAAGATCAGTACCGCCATTACGAAGGCATTTGAGGCACAGCAAAAACAATACCATCCCAGTGTGATTGATCTTCTGGCTCTTAAGGTGACGGCCGATTTCGAGCCCAAAATTAAAGATGGGAAGATTGCCGTCGAAGACATTCAAGATAGTGTGGAGGAAGTTTTAAGCCAGGCCGGTTACGCGGATGTGGCCAAAGCCTATATTCTATACCGCAGGCAGCGTGAGAAGATCCGCAACATGAAATCCACCATTCTGGATTATAAGGAAATTGTAGACAGTTATGTGAAGGTTACGGATTGGCGTGTCAAGGAAAATTCTACCGTCACCTACTCGGTCGGCGGGCTGATTCTGAGCAATAGCGGCGCTATCACCGCCAATTACTGGTTATCTGAGATTTACGATGAAGAAGTGGCAAACGCCCATCGGAACGCGGATATTCATTTACACGATCTCTCCATGCTTACAGGCTACTGCGCGGGTTGGTCTCTGAAACAGCTGATTCTGGAAGGTTTAGGCGGCGTCCCTGGTAAGATTACTTCTTCCCCTGCCAAACACCTGGCTTCTCTATGCAATCAGATGGTCAACTTCCTGGGCATCATGCAGAATGAGTGGGCTGGTGCGCAAGCATTCTCTTCCTTTGATACCTATCTGGCGCCTTTTGTCAAGGTGGACAACCTGACCTATTATGAAGTCAAGAAATGTATTGAATCCTTTATCTATGGTGTCAATACGCCGAGCCGTTGGGGTACCCAGGCTCCTTTTTCCAACATCACGCTCGATTGGACCGTTCCTCCGGATCTAGCTGAACAGTACGCGATTGTCGGCGGCAAAGAGATGGATTTTAAGTACAAAGATTGTAAGAAAGAAATGGATATGGTCAATAAGGCCTTCATCGAAACCATGATTGAAGGCGATGCCAATGGCCGCGGATTCCAGTATCCGATCCCGACTTATTCTATCACAAAAGATTTTGACTGGTCCGATACGGAAAACAACCGTCTTCTGTTTGAGATGACCGCGAAGTATGGCACTCCCTATTTCTCCAACTATATCAACAGTGACATGGAGCCCAGCGATGTACGGAGTATGTGTTGCCGTCTGCGTCTGGATCTTCGGGAACTGCGCAAGAAGTCAGGCGGGTTCTTTGGCAGCGGAGAGAGCACCGGTTCTGTCGGCGTTGTCACCATCAATTTGCCGAGAATCGCGTATTTATCCGAGACGCCGGAGGAATTCTACCATCGGCTGGATCACATGATGGATATCGCGGCTCGGTCTCTGAAGACGAAGCGGACGATCATTACCAAGCTTCTGAATGAGGGCCTGTATCCTTATACCAAGCGGTATCTGGGATCCTTCGACAACCACTTCTCTACGATCGGCCTTGTCGGCATGAACGAGGTCGGTCTCAATGCGAAATGGCTGCAGGCAGACCTTACGTATGAGAAAACACAGAAGTTTGCAAAGGATGTGCTGAATCATATGCGGGAACGTCTCTCCGACTACCAGGAGCAGTACGGCGATCTGTATAATCTGGAAGCGACTCCGGCAGAATCCACCGCTTACCGTCTGGCTAAACACGACGTACAGCAATTCCCAGATATCAAAACAGCGACGGAATCGGGTGGAACTCCGTATTATACGAATAGTTCTCATCTTCCCGTTGGATATACGGAGGATATCTTCTCTGCTCTGGATATTCAGGATGAGCTGCAGACTCTATATACTTCCGGTACTGTTTTTCACGCTTTCCTGGGTGAAAAACTGCCAGACTGGAAGGCTGCTGCCGATCTGATTCGTAAAATCGCAGAAAACTACCGTTTGCCGTATTATACAATGTCACCTACGTATTCTATCTGTACAGAACATGGGTATTTATCCGGAGAACAGTATACCTGTCCATACTGCGGCGCGAAGACAGAGGTCTACAGTCGCATCACAGGGTATTATCGTCCGGTGCAAAACTGGAATGATGGTAAAACCCAAGAGTTCAAAGAACGAAAGGTTTATAACCTGAAGAATTCTGTTTTACACAAGAAGCCGGTGACCCCCATTCCCAAAATGGAAGCCATCATCGGGCAAGTCATCGCCTCTTCGGATACGCCGCTCGCAGGGTCTTCCGAGAAAAAGGCCATGCTCTTCACTACAAAGACCTGTCCTAATTGTAAGATAGTCTCTCGTCTTTTGGATGAGGCCCATCTTCCCTACACCAAGATGGATGCAGAAGAATATCCGGATCTGGTCTCTTCCTATCAGATCATGCAAGCACCTACGCTGATTGTTGTAGATGGCGATCAGGTACAGGCTTATCGGAATCCCACAGATATCCGTAAATATATTCGAGATCATCATTCCGTATAAAAATAAGGGCGCCGCTCAATCATCAATATTGGTTGATTGAGTGGCGTTTCTATTTGGTATATCCAGAAATCCATGGCGTTTTCCCATTACTTCCTCCCCAAAATTGTTATATCGCAGCATCTCTAATGGGAAATCCACGGCATCTTCCCATTACTTCCTCACGATGTGACTATCGAGAATCTATTTCACAACTCATTTTGAATCTGCTTTAAGACCGGTTCTAGCTGATTCCAGTCAACAAAATCTACCTTCTTTTGATATGTTTCCAGAAACGCTCGGTCCTCAGCAGAAAGTATTTCTGCATCCTGTTTCTTGATTCTGTGATATAAGAGCGACATAAGAATCCGATGGGAAGGTTTTAGTATCTTATAGTCCAAGGCTCCACGCAGATGAAAAATCTGTAATTTGGAAAACCACTCCTGCGGAACCTGTTTACACAGCTGTTCTCGTATCGTCCGTCTCGTCCCTTCGTCCTGTGGATCGGATACTCCCACTGTTATCAGAAACCACTTTCTCGGCTTAAAATTAGGATTACGCAGCGTCTTGGCCAATCCCCGAACTCCGCCTGCATATAACCCTCCGATATAAATTATTATATTACATCCTGTCAGATCCTCTGCCTTATCATAGGATACCATCGGAATCCCTGTAAGCTCCGCTAGCCGATGCGCGTATCGCTTTGCCGCTCCATACAGGCTTCCATAAATAATTCGTGTTTCCATAGGTTCCCCTCCCAATCAGTCGCTTCTCAAACGGCCTGTTGAATGCTTTTGAAGATGGATGTATTTCAACTGTCTCTTCTATTATACCGATCTTATGTAAAGGTTCTGTGCGCTTTTCGTAAAAATAAGAATATAAAATGCCGGTATTTCTCATCTGTTTTTGGAGAAGGTATAATTGCTCTCCTAAAACGAATGTGAAAACGCCGGCATTTCTTATCCAATATCAGATGTATTTTCTCTTATTCTTCCCACCAATCTCGATTGTCCTCTCGAATGGATTTACGGATTCTCACAATCGCAATGATTCCGCAAATGATCAATACAATAGGCATCCAGAAACGAATGATCCAATCTTTCATTTTATGCCGCCTCCTTTCCTTCCCGCACATACTGTTCCATACAGGATTCTACCTGTTCTTGACGCTCCAGCGCCAACTCCGGATTTACCGTGGGCGCATATACGGAAGGCGCGTTTGGAATTCCTGCCAGCATAGTGCATTCATCCTCATTCATCTGACTGGGCTCCTTATGAAAATATCCTCGACAGGCATCTCCCACACCGTAATGCCCCTCTCCAAAATATATGATATTCACATAGAACTCCAGAATTTCTTCTTTGTCATATTGATCCTCCAACTGCCAGGCCAAGAGCGCCTCCGCCACTTTTCTGGACAGTGTCTGATCCTGATTTAAGTATAGGTTTCTCGCCAGTTGCTGCGTAATCGTACTTCCGCCTTCCACAATTTTTCCCGCTTTCAAATTATTCCAGCAGGCCCGCAGTATGGATCTCCAGTCTACTCCATTATGCGAATAAAACCGATGATCTTCGACAGCCACAACCGCCTGCAAATAGGTATCCGGCAGTTCCGCTAGTGAAGTATAGCCGTCCTTCTGCCTCAGTTCGTCGATCTTATCTTCCAGACTTTCGCTGGATAACACCTGATCGAGCAGAGAATATCCTTTTACACATACATAGCCTCCTCCTACCACCATACCTGCCGCACATAGAATTAGCAGCCATTTCAAGAGCTTCATCGTCGGATTCTCCTTTCTTTGATTTTCCTGACATCTATAGCATATCATTTTAAAAAGAAAGACTCCATCGAATGGCCTTACAATTAAAATCGAATTCTTACAAATTTGAAAGACACAAAGAATCACCATAAATTGACATTCATATTCCTTTCATTTTCGGTCATCCTATGACTGAAGCCAAAACACGATCTGTCGTGTGAGGCTTCAATAAAAAGACGAGACTTCAAAAAGAAGCCTCACACAGAACAAGGAGGATACTCAAATGTCTAATAAGGCAGTCGTTCCCCAGGCTCAGGAAGCTCTGGAAAAGTTTAAGTACGAAGTAGCCAACGAGATTGGCGTTCCCTTGAAGCAGGGTTATAATGGCGACCTGACTTCCGCACAGAATGGATATGTTGGCGGATATATGGTGAAAAAGATGATCGAAAAGGCTGAACAGGAGATGTCTGGCGGCCGTTATTAATTATCAGAAAGGAGCTGGCGAATCCCTCTTAGGGCGCCAGCTCCTTCTCTGCCTGCATTTCTCATTTGTCTATAGTGCCAGATCTTTTCCCCTTTCCATATAACGGTCTGCCTGCTCTTTTAAGAGTTCATGTTCCTCTTGGCTAAGATCTGGATCAGCCTGCAGCAGCTGGTTCACCGCTTCACCGGCTTCTCGCAGAGTCGGCAGATCCCGTCCCAGATCCGCGAGCCGAAGCTCCGGCAGCCCATGCTGCCGCAGCCCAAATACATCGCCGGCGCCTCGCAGTCTCAAGTCTTCCTCGGCAATCCAGAAACCATCCTCCGAATCCGTCAGCACCTTCATGCGCTGTCTTGTGAGCGGCTGCACAGCATCCGTAATCAGAACACAATAGGATTCCGCTGCGCCGCGTCCTACACGGCCTCGCAACTGATGCAACTGTGCCAGTCCGAAACGTTCCGCATTTTCCACCACCATCAATGTGGCATTGGGTACGTTGACTCCGACTTCTACCACTGTTGTAGAGACTAAAATCTGGATTTTTCCCTCATAAAACTCCTGCATGATACGATCTTTTTCTGCTGCCTTCATACTTCCGTACAGGATTCCTACCGTGCGCCCGGGAAAGACCACTTTTCTCATGTACTCTCCAAGTTCCAACACCGAATGCAGATCCCCGGTCTCTCCCTCCTCTACCGCGGGACAAATTACATAAACCTGATGATCGGCCTCTACCTGCTTGTCTATGAATTTGTAGATTCTCTCTTCATAGGAATAGTTCACACAATACGTCTTAACAGGAGTTCGACCCGGCGGCTTCTCATCCAGCACCGATACATCCATGTCCCCATATAGCACCATGGCCAATGTCCGAGGAATCGGCGTAGCTGTCATAACCAGCACGTTTGGCATCTCACTCTTCGCGGCCAACGCTGCTCTCTGACGAACCCCAAAACGATGCTGTTCATCCGTGATCACCAGTCCCAGGCGCGCATACTCCACCCCTTCCTGAATGAGAGCATGTGTCCCAATAATGACATCAATCAATCCGAGCTGAATGCGCTCGTAGATGTCTCTCCGCTGCTTGGCCGTCAGCGATCCGGCCAAGAATCCCACACGGACTCCCAGCGGTTCCATGAGCTTTACCGCACTCTCATAATGTTGGGCAGCCAGGACTTCGGTCGGCGCCATCATCGCGCCCTGCCGTCCGCTGCGAGCCACCGCGAACAGCGCCAGCATGGCCACCGCTGTCTTACCGGATCCCACATCCCCCTGCACCAGACGGTTCATGGCCTTATCAGAGGAAAGATCCGCCAGAATCTCCCGCCAGGTCCTTTCCTGGGCGCCGGTCAATGCAAATCCAAAGTTTTTGCGCAACCTCTCTTCATCCGGAGCCGCAGCGATTCGAAATCCTTTTTTATCCAGCATACGCTGATTTCGAAGCTGCGCCAGGGCGAGGCGAAGCATAAATAACTCATCAAAGATGAGACGATGCCTGGCCAGATCCAGACTCTCGTAACTATCCGGAAAGTGGATCTGATTCACAGCATAATTATATTCGCAGAGCCCGTAATGGCTCCTGATCTCCTGCGGCATATACTCCTGTCTGCCCACCTGTTCCAAAGCCTGCCGCATCGTCTGCCGCAGAATCGTCTGCGTCAGACCCTCTCCCAACGGATAGATCGGCAGGATTCCCCGCTCTTCCTCCAATCCCTTATGAAACTTGGGTGAAATCAACGACAGTGTATTGTATTTATGATCCGCCTTTCCCACAAACACATAGAGCAAGCCTGCCTGGAGCGTCTTGGTCAGATATGCCTGATTAAACCAGACTAGCTGGATACTCCCGCTAGCATCCGCCGCTCGGGCCCGCGTAATGGTCAATCTTCCTTTTCGAAACGTGGTCGGCGTATTTAAAAGCTGGGCCCGAATCATCACCGACTGACCTCTTTGGATCTGCGCAATCGGGGTGAACTCCCGCCTGTCTTCATAATCTCTCGGATAATACCCGATCAAATCTTCCGCGCTCTCGATACCGATACGAAAAAAGGCCTGTGCCCGTGCATGGCCCACGCCTTTTAACTCGGTCAGCGCCGTTACTCTCTCTGTCACGGCAACCTCCTATTCTGATTCTGCTGCTCTCTGGAATGCTGCTCTTAGGCAACTATCTTCCGGTGCAGCAAAAAGCCTTCATTCTGCCGAAATGATATAATGATACAGCGGCTGTCCGCCATCATGCACTTCGACTTCTCCCTCCGGCATCTTCTGCATGATATAATCCGCGAGGGCCTGTGCTGAATCCTGCGTCGCATCTTCTCCGTAATACACGGTGAAAAGTTCCTTATCCATCTCCACGAGACGATCAATCAGTTCTTTCGATACCACATCCACATCCTGATCTACCACACTCAGCTCTCCGTCCAACATACCCAGGATATCGTCCTTATGAATCTCAAAATCACCCAAATGTGTATCCCGAATCGCAAAGGTCGTCATTCCCGTATGCACTTCCTGAATCGCCTCTTCCATCATCTTCAGATTCTCTTCTGCAGAAAAATCAGAAGCAAAATTCAGCATCGCGGTGATCCCCTGCGGTACGTTGCGCGTCTGAACAACGAGGATTTCCTTATCCTGAATCAGCGCCGCAGCCTGCTGCGCCGCCAAAATGATATTTTTATTATTGGGCAAAATGAAGATATGATCCGCATTGATCTTCTCGATGGCGTTCAATACGTCTTCTGTACTGGGGTTCATCGTCTGGCCTCCTGTGATCACCTGATCCACGCCCAGCTCCTTCAAGATTTTGGTCAGACCCTCTCCCATGGAGACTGCAATGAAACCATACTCCTTATGCTCTGCCGGCGCCTCTTCTACAGACGCTTCTGTCTCTTGCGGCATCTCCTGCACCAGAAGATTCTGATGCTGCAGCCTCATATTGTCGATCTTCATATTGCTCAGATATCCAATACTCAGGCCCTTCTGAATCGCCAACCCCGGATCATTGGTATGCACATGGATCTTGATCAGATCGTCATCCGCCACGACGACCAACGAGTCTCCGATACTGCTCAAATAGGAACGCATCATCTCCTCATGCTGTTCCGCCTGGGCGCAATGTACGATAAACTCCGTGCAGTAACCATAGGTGATGCTCTCGGTATTAAACGCCGCTTGAGCCTGCGCCGGTGCTTTCCCTTCTGTCGGTTCTTCCTTCTTCGCCGCTGTCGTATCCATAAGCTCCAAGCTTACGTTTTCATCGGTCAATGCTTCGTACATACCTTTATAAATATAAAGGAGTCCCTTTCCGCCTGCATCTACTACGCCCGCTTCCTTCAAAACTGGCAGCATATCCGGCGTCTTCTCCAGAACCTCTTCCCCTCGCTCAATCACCAGCTTCAGAAGCTCTGCCAGATCCTCTTCTTCGATGGCCGCATCGACTGCCGCTTCCGCCATGCCTCTGGCCACCGTCAAAATCGTTCCCTCCTTGGGACGCATAACCGCTTTATAAGCAGTCTCAACACCTTGGCGCATCGCGTTTGCCCATGCAGCGGCGTCAATCTCCTCCGTTCCTCTCAATCCGCGATACATGCCTCTGAAAAGCTGCGACACAATGACGCCCGAATTTCCTCTGGCTCCACGAAGCGCTCCGGAAGACAACGCTTTTGCTACAGCTTCCACGCTGGCGTCATCCCCAGTCTTTAAAACTTCCCTTGCGGCAGACATCACCGTCAAAGACATATTTGTCCCCGTATCTCCGTCCGGAACTGGAAATACATTGAGCTCATCTACTTCCTTCTTGTTTGCCTCCAGCCGGTTTGCGCCCGCTACAATCATACGACGGAATTGTTCTGCATCCAATCGGTTATTCAACACATAATCCTCCCATGCAACATACTTTTGTTATTTCTCGCTGCCGTCCACCCGGACTCCCTCGACAAAAATATCCACATGGGATACTTCAATGCCCAGCATATCCGAAACCCGATACCGTACGGTACTGATCAGATTATCCGCGATTGCAGAAATCTTGGTGCCATACTCTACGATGATATGAAACTCCAGTGTCACGCCGCCTTCCGGATCCACCTCTACACGAATCCCCTTGGTCAGGCTGTCTCCCAATAAAAGCTGCACGATACCATCCTTCACATTGATCGACGCCATACCCACTACGCCGTAACACTCAATTGCCGCGAGCCCCGCGACTCTGGCGATTACTTCGTTATCAATTAAAATATTACCAAACTCTGTCTGAATCCTTGCAGCCATCTTGTGCCCTCCTTTTGTTTGGCCGTATTTTATCACACCTCAAACACCATGAACCCATGGTGTTCTCTAATCATATCACAGAAAACAGGATCCTGCAACCTTTTCCGGCCCCTTCTTAAAATTTTCTCCAAAATCTTGATTTTTTACTTGCATTTCCGAGTCTTTTCTGTTAGAATATAAACGTTGCAATTTGGAGCATGGTGAATTCCAAGGGGCCTGTGCAATAGTCGAGTGAAGGAGGTGCAGTGCGTTATGGCAAAATGCGATATCTGCGAAAAAGGAGTACACTTCGGCATTAAGGTAAGCCACTCTCATAGAAGATCCAACAAAATGTGGAAGCCCAATATCCGCACCGTGAAGGCGATTGTTGACGGTTCTCCCAAGACTCTTCATGTATGTGCGAACTGCTTGAAGTCGAATGTCATTACACGTGCGTAATGTAGGCATAAAAAAGCGTGACCATCTATGGATGGGGCACGCTTTTTTACTTTTTATGCTTTTTACTAAAAAAAATGAAATCTAATGAAAGGATCTGACCTTCTGAAACGTATTATAAGTGAATGGCTGAAAAGCCAAATCTTATTTTAGGAGGTATTCCTCATGTTTACACCATTTTATACCGCTTTTTTAGCTCTTGCGATGATGGGATCCGTCATCTCTTCAGCCGCCGGGACATCCACTGTCGAAGCAGCAACAACTGATACGGCTTCTAAAACATCTCTTGTTTCTGTTGTGTCGGATTGCCCCGACTATCCCAACTGTACGCCAGCATTAGATGGTACTGGCAATCGTTGGGGGCAGGATGCATCCACCACGTTGACCATAGACTCTACAGGCACCGCAGCAAGTTCGAACACCTCTTCTTCTGAGGATACTGCCGTAGCCCCTTCTTATACAGCGTCAACATCAAATCCGGGCTATGGAAATGGCATCTGTGCGCAGGACGGCTCCTGTACAACGGACTGTCCTAATTATCCGGACTGCGAGCCAGCGCAGGATGGTTCCGGAAATCAGTGGGGGCAGAACAATACCGACGAGGCTGATGGTACAGCCAATGCATCCGGTCAGGGAAATCAGTATGGACAATCAAACGGCGCTGGTATTTGCGCACGAGATGGCTCCTGTGCCGCAGAATGTCCTAATTATCCGGACTGCGAGCCAGCACGGGATGGTTCCGGAAATCAATGGGGGCGTCATTCTAGCCGTGGACAGGAGCAATCTGGCAATGGCCATCACGGATTCAGAAATCGATAAATCATCTTCTAAAGGAGTCTGTTGACATGCGTAGCGAACAGGAGATTCATCGGGTCATCGACGAATATGGCGATATGATCCGCCGTATTTGCTTTCTTCATCTAAAGAACTACCAGGACACAGAAGATATTTTTCAGGACATTTTTCTGAAGTATCTCCTCTGGGACGGTTCCTTTGAAAATGAAGCTCATGAAAAGGCCTGGTTCGCTCGCGTAACCATCAATGCCTGCCGAGACTTGCTCCGCAGCTTTACCAGGCATACCATGGTTTCTTTAGATGAGATCGCCGATGTTTCCGAACTTCCCCAAGATCCCGATCAGCAGGAACTGCTGCGGCAGGTCTGCACTCTCCCTTCAAAATATCGAGATGTTATCTATCTCTTCTATTATGAAGGATACTCTGCTGTGGAAATCGCGAAAATACTGCACAAAAAAGAAAACACGATCTATACTTGGCTTGACCGTGCTCGAAAAGCGCTGCGCAAACAACTGGGAGGTGAAAATCATGAATAAGCTGCAAAAAGCAATGGAGAATCTACGAGCTGATGAAGGATTGAAGCAGCGAACCCTGGATTCTATTCAACAGCAGGCTCTTCATCAACGTTCCTTTTCCTCGCATCGCCCAAAATTTGTCGCAGTTCTTTGTTCCTTTGTCCTACTGCTGGCTGCGGCGACAGGAGTCGGCGGTTATACACTATATGCAAAACCTGTATCCTACATCTCCATAGACATCAATCCCTCTATTGAGTTAGCGCTCAATTATTGGAACCGGGTCATCTCCGTCACTCCCCTGAATGAGGATGGCAGCACGCTGATACAAGATTTATCATTTCAAAACATGTACTATACAACGGCCGTGGACCTCCTCTTAGAGAAAGCAGAAGTTTACTCTTCCAATGATCTGAACATTACTGTGACCTCTAAACAAGCGGACGAACTGATCTCTGGGATCGAAGGCTGTTATAATTATGGTTTATACCAGGGTCACTGCTCCAAAGCCGATCTGACTGAACATCAGGAGGCACATGAACTTGGCATTTCCGTCGCAAAATACCGGATCTACCTGCAATTGATTCAATATGACCCCAGTCTAACTGTTGAAGACTGTGCCCAGATGAACATGCACCAACTGCGCGATCTATTGCAGGAATATTCTTCCAGCGACGATCCCGATACCTCTGATTCCTCCATCCAAGACAACACGCAATCCAATGGTCACGGCAATGGACATGGAAAAGGAAACGGTAGCGGGAATGGACATGGAAAAGGAAACGGTAACGGGAATGGCAACAGATACGGCAACCATTCCTAATTAAAGAAGATGATACAAAAATGTGAGATGCTCCCTGCTGAATGACAAGTAGTTATTATCGTTCAACAGGGAGCATCTCCTATTTTAAACGCATCTCTTCATATGATTCATCGATATCCACACAGCTCTTCACGGCCTTGTCCCCGTCCCCTACATTCCTTGATTTTAAGCCATTCTTGTACTATAATTCTTCTTACGAAAGAGAATTATTATAGAAGATATTTCCATTCGTATCGTCAAGCTGACCCAAGAAATCAAACAGCGCATACAGCATCTTCGCCAAGCGTTCCAAGAGGGGCACAAAAGACATTTGTACTCAAGCCTCAGGAGATCGTGAAGGGGCACGCGGAATTTCAGGTCATTTCCACGCATCAGACCCGGAGCCTGTTTCGCAAAATAAGGAACAGAAACTGACATTCGCTTCACATGAAATGCCCTATCTTCCAAGACACAAAATAAAAAATTGTAAAGCCAAAATATTGGCCTATTTCATGACAGAAATCCGTCCCCCAAAAACGTTGAACCACATATTCCCGGAAAAGGTTTTTTATGCTTTCTCGCTGAAAAATCATAGATCTATATGCAGAAAATCAGGGGCCGGGCCAGCTCTCGCTCGTCTGCGTATACTATGTACGCAAAAGCTTCGGAGCCCGAGCTCATTCTGCTTCGACAGCGTATACTGTATACGCAAAAGATC
>CALBGL010000114.1 GCA_937892735.1 uncultured Clostridia bacterium
AATTCTGCCATCCTACCCAAGGACTGTCCATAATTCCCATACTGGCCTTATAATCGCGAAACGCGATCTGAATTCCGTATAATGGAATATACTGAAACACGATAAAATAGATAACGCCCGGCAGAAGCAATACGTAAATCTGCCAATCGTTGCGAAGCCTTGTTTTCCACCGGCCTCTTGCTGCTTTCAAAATAAAACGCCTCCTTTACAGAATGTTTAAGAATTGATTTCCTAATATAGATATTACTCTATTTGTTGAATTTTGTCAATATATTTTTTTATTCCCCCTCTTTCTCCGTCATTTCTCCATATCCTCCACATATTTTTCCATATCCATCAGCGTTCCCTATAAAAAAAAGCGAGACTTTATCGTCTCGCACAACGTTTTATCCAATTCGCTCATGCATACCATGACGCCGGAATCGGCGCATCATCCACCGTCAGATCTCTATCAGATAACCTCCATAGCCGAAGCACCTCATCCTGCATAGCCACCGCATCGCACACCTTCACGGAAGCCTCTCCCAATTGCCCCTCCCTGACAGCGCCGCATTTTGCCAGCGGCGCGTCAAATTTGACAAAATTCTCCGAAATGTGCGGGCAGATTGGATTATAATGCTTATAGATCTCCCGTATATGTTCCCGTCCCGCCGCGTCGATGATCCGCACCGGAAAGCTCTCCGGCGTCAAACGCTCCGGCACATCCAAAATCTCCTCACTCACATGAAGAAATGTATCTCGTTCCTGACCGACACCTACCAGCAGAATCTTCGCCCTCTCCTCATATAATCGTCCAAAGCATCCATGAGCCGGCGTAGGCGTGCAGACTTCTTCATCATAAGCGGCATATTCGACCGCCCTCTTTCCAAACACTGCAACAGAGTGCGTGGCATGCAGAGACCGGACCCCCTCCGGATGAAAAGCCGCAATACGAGGCAGCGTACCAATACAGGGAACCGAATGCCTTGCATCAAATACCGGATGATCGCGGTCCACACTTGCCCAAGTATGCGTGGGTATGATCAGAAGTCCTTCCGAGAGGTATTCTCTCAAGGCATCGAGAAATCCTTCTCCCCGTCCCTCCACAGGCCCTACAGCCCGCAGAGACGTATGGATCGCCACAGTATCCTCCCGCGCAATCCCCATATCCATCAATTGCTGCCATAATCTCTTTTTTGTTATCATTCTACTCATCATCCATTTCTATAATCTCAATTTCCAGGAAATCGAACGCGATCGGTTCTATAAAATGATCCTGCCGAAAACTCGTCTTGCGAAATCGATTCAGCTCATCATAGTTGGAATCCAACCAGATGGGTTTCGGAAGATCCATCGTATGGCAGATTTCCTCCATACTCTCTTCTAATCGCGTATAAAAATCTTCTTCCGTCCGGTCATTCTGCGCCACATAGTCTTCAAGCATATGGCTTTTTCTCATCTTCTTGGCCCAGATTCTAACCATGTAAACACTCCCTTTCTAACCATTTTTCCAGCTCCTGCAGCGAATTCACGCGGATTCCCTGTCGCTTCTCCCACTCCAGAAGGATATCTGCGCCAAAATCATGCAATACCAGCGCATCCACCAGTTTATGCGTAAATTCTTTCGGATCCTCTCGGCAGAAGCACCGAGTAAGCTCCGCATCACAGCGAAACAATTCAAATACAATCGGCGGCCATTCATAGGTCTCCCCTGCAAGGCAGGCATCCGCCCAGTCCAGGATGCACAGACTCCCATCTTCACGCACTAACACATTCTCTCCTGTCAGATCCCCATGCACTAACACGGTCGGCATGGCTCTATACGACTCCGCAATACACGCCTGACGCCTTCTGAAATCCGTCTGCAGCGGCTGCGGCAACCGATGGATCCGTGGACTCTCTATGGCCCGTTTCACATAGTCCATCGCAGGAAGCGCCCCGTCCGGCTGATGGATCTTCCTAAGCACGCTATGAAGCGCTTCCACAAAAACCGCCTTCTGAGACTGGCTCCAGGACAGAATCACCTCTCCCGCTTCTTCCCCTTCAATATATTCCAGTATCAGATATCGAAACGTATAGCGATCGCGGATGCTTCCCCATCCCAGAAGCCGTGGAATCGAGATCTGGCCCGCCCACCTCTTCAGCAGATGCCTTTCTGTCTCTTCATCAACACGCGTATCCAAGCCACTTTCTATAGGGGCAAAAATCTTCATTACCTTGTCTCCCGTCCGAAAGACCGCATTGGTTCCCGGGGTCAGATGGGCATATTCTTCAGGACGCCCGATCCCCTCTCTGTCCAAGATACGATCCATGAGCGGTTTGAATACCGAAAGATCCTGAAATACCTCGGCCCAAGAAGCCCAGCCCTGTATCTCCCGCTCGAAGCAATCAGCTCGATACGCCATAAGCAGGCAATCCACATAACGCCCCTCATGCCATTCATGGGACGGCAACTTTTTTAGGATCTGGAATCCGCAGCGTTCATAGCAGCGAATCGCCCGGGGATTATCCACATGCGGATCCAACAGAACCACCTGGGCGCCCCGCTCCTCGATCAGCGTATCGAGCGCCAAACTCATCAGCCGACGGCCATTCCCCTGATTCCAATATTCCGGTGCAATCCACTGATCCATGGCGTATATGCATTCTTCGGTTCCCTCGTATTCATATTCCGCGCGATCCGCCACGTAGCACTGCATATATCCTATGGGTATATGGTCATACTCCAGAATATGGCGTTCCATCCCCACTTCCTCTTCTTCATAGAAATGGCGCCAGATCCATGTCTCGCTCACGCTGGCGTCCCGTCCCTCATAGTATTCCAGAATCCGCGGATCCGTAAGCCACCCATACAGCAAAGGGGCATCCTCCGCGTGCAGCGGACGTATGCTCCAGTGTTCTTTTTGTACTCGCATGGTTTCTCCTTAACACACAGATAGCCGGCGGCTATGGCCGCCGACTATTGTGCCATTATCAAATCATATATTTTGCTTCCGGCTGCGGACGGCTATCCAGCTCTTCCTTCACCTTCTCATATCCGGGTCTTCCAAACATGGCGTACGTAGCGTTCTTGCCGCCTTCCACACCGGGTTGGTCAAACGCATTGATGTGCAGCAACTCACCGCCTACGGCGGTAGCCACTTCAAACAGATACATCAACTCGCCCACCGTAAAGGCATTCACCTCCGGCAGTGTCAGCGTCATATTCATCTTTCCCGCCTTAAGAAGGGCATATTCTGTCGCCATCTGCTCCGTCTGAATCAGTTGGTTCTGCGTAGCTCCTCCCAGGAATCCCAGGGACGGCACATCCTGATAGGTCTTGGGAATCGTGATCGTCTCTTTATAACGATCCACGCCCAGGAAAACAATCATCTTATCGAACGGGCCCTCTGCATACAATTGTACCTGAGAATGCTGATCGGTCACCCCCAGTGACTTTACCGGCGTCTGTCCTACATGGACTACATTGCCGTCGAGATCAAACTTCTTGCCCAGGGACTCGGCCCAAAGCTGCGCAAACCAATCCGACATGTACTTCAATGAATCCGCGTAGGGCATCATCACCTGAATATTCTTGCCCTTCTGCATGGCCGCGTAACTCAGGATGCCATACATATAACCAATATTGCGGTACGTATCTTCCTCCTGGCACAACGTATCCATATAGGCCGCGCCCGCCAGCAATTCTTTGATGTCAATGCCCGTCATAGCCGCCGGCAGCAGACCTACCGGTGTCAGCTCTGAGAAGCGGCCGCCTACGCCTGCCGGAATGACAAAACTCTTATACCCTTCCTGTACGCAGATCGGACGAAGATTTCCCTTCACCGCGTCTGTCGTGCATACGATATGCCTGGCGGCTTCCTCCTTGCCCAGCTTTTCCTCCAGCATTTCCTTGATGATCATGAACTGGCTCATGGTCTCCGAAGTGCCGCCGGATTTAGACACTACATTAAACAGGC
>CALBGL010000115.1 GCA_937892735.1 uncultured Clostridia bacterium
TTCAGGCGCGTTGCCTAGTATACCACTTCTCCCTACTCTTGTCAACTCCTTTTTTCATTTTTTTAATTCCACGGGCAATCGTCAACATCAATCACCAGAGAAGCCTGAATCCTGCATAATACGACCTGCGCTTTTCCTACTTTTTGCGAATGCGAATGACCGTCTATTTGCCTTCCTCGTTCTCTCCATCACAGGGCAACGCTATGCTCATCTCCCCCCTTCCATCATTCTGGGCGTACCGCATACAGCAACTGGAATGATAAAACACACCTTCCTCGAAGCCGAAAATCTAACTTTCCCCTCGAGAGCTAATGAGAATCTATAAGGCTTCATTTTCTCCCAAAGCGCACCGCAAGCAAGATACAAAAAAGTCGATACATCGCAGAAATCTGCTATGTATCGACCCGAGTCTCTCAATATTCTCCTGTCTGAAATCCCTTTAATTCCTCCCAGAAATGTTCTGCCGACGGTTCCATATAAGCTGTCACAGTATTCTCATCAAAGGATAGCCGAATCTTCAGGGTTCCTACAAAATATCCAATGGAATAGCATAAAATCTCCAGTTCATGATCGCTCTTCCAGGCTCCGCTGACAATGCATGGCAGATACAGCGGAACCTTGATTCCGTTGAACCCATATACAATGACGGGTTTACCTTCTGTCTCTTCCTTCGGTGAAAATCCCGGGAAGTTCTGATGCACGTGATAGCCGAATCCAAAGCGAAGTGTCTTAAGCCCCTCCGCGTCTTCCCAGGACAACGTCCCTTCATCCCCCTCGAAGTCCACCTGAAGCGCTTTTAGATGCAAGCTCATGACAGCGCCCGCACTATTTTCCCGCATATGATACCGCTTACCGGAAACTTTGTCGGTATACGGACTCTCGGCCGCCCCTTTGACCGTCTGAATCTTAAGATGAGCGCAGTATTCTGTCAGCGCCCGGTACGCTTCCGGGTTCTCCGGCCGCTCCTCCACTACACTGGGCAGCACCATATCATAGAACAGATCTTCCATTCGCTGAATATATCCCGGCTGCCCCTGCATATCTCCAATGGTTACAAAAGCCATATCCTGCTCCGGCATATAGAAAACCATCTGGCCGCCCATGCCCCGGCAAGCAAAACCATGCGGTGTACACCAGAACTGATATCCGTAACCATATTCACCATTCTCGATCTGTTTGCTGGTGGCTTCCCGCATATACTCTTCGCTGACCAGCTGCTTTCCATTATAATTTCCCATGTTCAGGCACAGGAGCGCAAACTTATTCAGATCATGCAACGTGCAAAGAATCCCTGAACCAGCCCAAGAAACCTTGCCATCCGGCGTCTTGACGCAGATCGCCTCACGGCTGAATCCCATCTCATCGAATCCCTTGCTGCGCAAATAATCCAGCAGCTCCATCCCGGATAGTTTTTCTACCAATGCAGTCAAGACAGTGGTGGCCGACGTATCATAAGAAAAGATCTGTCCCGCTCTATGCGAGGGCTCGCATTCAAAGAAAGATCGAATCCAGTCATTTTCCGGATTCAAGCTGACAGTATACGTGCTGTCCTGAAACGGTGTAGACATCATCAAAAGATCTCGAATGGAGGCATCTGCGATATAGGGATGCAGATACTCCGGCAGCTTCTCCGGAAAATACGAAGCAATCTTATCCTGAATCGTGATCTTTCCTTCATCTTGTAACATACCGATGGCCACGGATACAAAACTCTTGCTTGTGGAATACATTCTATGCTTCCACTGCGGCTGTTGCGGCGCGTAATATCCTTCCGCCGCAATCTTACCATGTCGAAGAATGCTAAAGCCATGCAGACAATGGCCTTCTGTCTCCAGCTTCTGAAGATATGTAAGAATGACGGATGAGTCCAATCCAACACTTTCAGGACTCACCGTAAGAAGCGGATTTCTTTCTGTTTCCATCTGTAATATACCCCCTTTATATGTCTCATAAAAGCGCCCTCTGGCGACAATCTCGCGGCGTGGCTCAGTCCCTTCGATTCGAGGAATCTGTCATGCCACGCCTATTATAGCCCCAGCGGATCGCTTCGGAGATTGACGCCCTCTGGCGACAATCTCGCGGCGTGGCTCAGTTCCTTCGGTACAAGGAATCTGTCATGCCACGCCTATTATAGCACACCCCCAAAACCGATTCAATCGAATGCAGATGAGAAGGCAAATTTGGATGAAAAAAAACGGCCTATTTTGCCGTTTTTATTCGTTTCTGAGCCCTCTTTTGTTTCTGTCTTTCGCGAAGAGATACCGCAAAATAGGTCGCTTTTTCTGCATTTTATATCTTAAGTGACCATTCGCTGCAATCGACTTCTCCCGTCATAAGATCCTGGTAAAATTCTGGCTCATGACAGATCAGAAGCACGCTTCCCTTATATTCCCGTAATGCCTGATGCAGCGCCTCTTTTGCATCCTGATCCAAATGATTGGTCGGCTCATCCAGAAACAGGACATTACTGGGACGATGCATGATTTTACACAGCCGTAGCTTCGCCTGCTCCCCCCCGCTGAGCACTCGCACCTGACTCTCGATATTCTTCGTCGTGAGTCCGCATTTTGCTAATGCAGAACGCACCTCGAACTGATTCCATGTCGGGAATGTATCCCAGAGCTCCTCGATACAGGTCTTCCGGTTCTCACCAACAGTCTCCTGCTCATAGTAGCCCAGCTCCAGATAATCTCCCAATTCCACTTTTCCCGCGATGCCGGGAATCTCGCCCAAAATCGTCCTGAGCAGTGTTGTCTTTCCGATTCCGTTCGCGCCGCGCAGGACGAGGAAATCACCTCTTTCCATCTGCATTTGAATCGGCCTCGATAATGGTTCCTCATAGCCGATCACAAGATCCTTCGTTTCAAAGATCATCTTTCCCGAAGTCCGCGCCATCGCGACGTGAAATTCCGGCTTGGGTCTTTCTTCCATCTTCTGGATCTTTTCCATCTTATCTAGTTTTTTCTGCCGGGACATTGCCATGTTGCGGGTGGCTACTCTCGATTTATTCCTCGCTACAAAATCCTTCAGCTCCGCCATTTCCTGTTGCTGCCGCTTATAGGCGGCCTCCTGCTGTACCCGGCGAGCCGCATATACTTCTTCAAAATGTCTGTAATCGCCAGGATAACGTTCCAGATGCCGCTCCTCTACATGATAGATCACATTCACAACTCGATTCAGAAAGGGAATATCGTGAGAAATCAAAATAAAAGCATTTTCGTAATCCTGCAGATAGCGGCTCAGCCATTCGATATGCTGTACATCTAGGTAGTTTGTGGGCTCATCCAGCAGCAAAATATCTGGCTTGGAAAGCAGAAGTTTGGCAAGCAGCACTTTCGTACGCTGTCCACCCGACAGTTCCGATACGTCTCGCATAAGCCCGAGTTCTTTTAACTCAAATGCGGTTGCAATTTCCTCGATTTTCGCATCAATCTGGTAAAAATCATGCACCATCAGAAGATCCTGGATCATTCCCAGCTCCTCCATGGCCGCATTCATTTCCTCTTCTTCCATCGTTCCCATCTGATCACAGATTTCGTTCATACGCGCTTCCCATTGAAACAACGAAGCAAACGCGCCCTCAAGCACATCCACAATGCGCATGCCGGTCTCCAATACTGCATGTTGGTCCAGATAACCGACCTGAATGTTCTTCGCCCATTCGATTTTTCCCGCATCCGGCTCTAACTGCCTGGTGATAATGCTCATGAAGGTAGATTTTCCCTCTCCATTCGCGCCCACCAGCCCAATATGTTCTCCTTTCAACAAACGGAAGGAGACGTCTTCAAAGATTTCTCGATCTCCGAAACCGTGGGACAAATGTTCCACGTTCAATATACTCATGATGTATGGTTCTCCTTTTTCTCGTATAAAAAACGGCAGACAAGAGTGCCTGCCGTCCTGTCACAGTCTTTGTATGTGAAAGCCTCCGTCCGCGTGAATCACTTGCCCGGTGCAAAAATCAAACGCACCGGAAGCGAGCGCGCCCACGGCTTTCCCAATATCCTCGGGATAGCCGAAACGCCGGATCGGCGTGAGGCCCTCTCCAATCATTTTTTCATATTTATCCATTACCCCGGACGTCATATCCGTAGCAATGATTCCCGGCTGCACCTCAAACACAGGAATCCCGTATTCCGCCAGCCGATCCGCAAAAAGCTTTGTCACCATGGAAATGCCCGCCTTCGATATGCAGTATTCTCCCCTGGCTACCGAGGATGTATACGAAGACATGGAAGAAATGTTGACGATTCGCGGATGATAGTCGTCCAGTTTCTCTTTCTGACACCGAATCATCAGATTGGCGCCCTGCTGGCACATGAAATATGTCCCTTTTGTGTTGATACCCACCACACGGTCAAAACTTTCCTCTGTACTCTTCAGGATGTCTTCTCGCACAAGCGGCGCTACGCCCGCGTTATTGATGAGCAGATCCAGCCTGCCAAACTTCTCCTGTATCCACTGAAAGATGGCCGCGCGATCCTCTGCGTTCTGAATCAGACAACGATGATATACAGCCTTCCCCTGCAAATCTTTCGGAATCTCATACGTATCCCGTGTCGCGGACAGAACCACAAAATAATCCTTCGCCAGGGCTCTGGCAACACCCAGTCCAATCCCTCTGGCAGAGCCCGTAACCAACGCGATTTTCATCTTTTTCACCTCTTCTTCTGCAGCTCCTGATAGACCTTCGTATACTCCGGATTGCGAATCACACAGCCTGCAGGCATAGAAGCACGCAGGAGTTCCGCGCATTTTCCGCAGGTAATGCAGCACTTCGCAGAATCTATACTGCCTTTTTCAAACAGATCCTGAATAAATTCCGGATAGGCAAAGCTCTCTCTGCCAAATCCGACCATAGTACAATATCCCTGTTCCACGGCCCCCGCCGCCAGATTGGGCGAGAACTGCCGCAGATAAGATGGTCCCGAAGAAATAATCGCAAGATCCGGATATGCCTCTGCGATCCGCTTTGTACACTGATACATTCTGGCCACACCCTCAAAGGGATGTTCCGGCGGCTCATATCCGCCCATATCATAGGGACGGTTGACATGAGGATTCACATAGGGATTCCCTATGGTAATATCCACCAGCTCCATTCCCAGTTTTCTAAGCTTTCCTACCAGCTGAATCGGCTCGGTCATGTCCGGCTCGATACCCTTGCCTTCCGCCACGCCAAAACCATAGGGATACGGAAAACCATCGTAAATATTCATTCGGCTGGTTACGATAAAATTCCCCTCCGCCATACTCTTCGCATTCGCAAAGGCGTTTCGGAAGAATCGGGTTCTATTTTCAAAAGATCCTCCATACATGCCCGGACGGGTGTACGCTGAAAGAAGCTCGCAGTTCAGGTATCTATGGCAGCATTTGATGTCAATTCCATCAAAGCCGGCCTCCTGCGCCATACGCGTCACCAGGGCGTATTGTTCCTCCAACTCTTGGAGGCGTTCGTCCGTAATGATGTTCTCCTGCGGAATGGGACTATCTTTCTCAAACAGCGGATTGTTATAGGCGATGATTGGCTCCGGATAACCATGCGGCTTGGAGTACCGCCCTGAATGCGTAGCCTGCATGATAATCACCGGCTGATTATGATGCTCCTTCCATGCAGTCTCACGAATCTCTTCTACCAGCGCTTTAAAGGAGTCCAACGTCTCAGGCGTGATATACAGCTGTCCTGGCGTAGCTCGTCCTTCCTGCGCGATTGCCACAGCCTCCAGCCAGATCAGACCCGCTCCGCTCTTCGCGAAGCGTTCATATCGTTTTTTCGTATATTCTCCAGGACGGCCATCCGCGGTACTGTCACTGCCCTCCATCGGCTGAATGGCAATTCGATTGGCCACACAATGTCCTGCCAGCGTAAAAGGCTCTTTCAAAATTGCTATATTCTCTGACAACGGGAACTCTACTCCCAGCTCTGTCTCCCTCTCTCGAACCTCTTCTAAAGATTTATAATGAAACTTCTCATGTTTCATGTGACACCCTCCTCACATTGATCATCCTCTGACGGCAAACTCAAGGCGTGGCTCAAAACTGCCATGCCACACCTATTATACCACCACGAGACTTCCTTCGGAGTTTACCGTCCCTTGGCGGCAAACTCGAGGCGCGGTTCAATTACTATGGCATAGAAATCTGTCAAACCACACCTATTATACCATAAGCATAAACGGCTTTCGGAGATGCACGCCCTTTGGCGGGCATCTCAAGGCGTGGCTCAATCTTTATGATCCAGAAAACTGCCATGCCACGCCTATTATACCATGTCCCCCTGCCTAAAGACAAGCCTTTTTCTTCCTCTTGTGTGTATGCAACAATTTACTCTCTATGCATTTTCTATACTTGACAGGGGGCGTCCCGTGTAGTATTCTGTACACATATTCAAAAAACTCAGGAGGTCGCACCCATGATTCGTACATTTTCTACACATAAGATTCGTCCGCAGATCGATCTGAATCATCTCTGGCAGTTTACTGCTGGCGACGCAGATCCTTTCCAGGTATCAGTCCCCAGTTGTTGGGAAACCTATCCCGGTTTTGGCAACTATCGAGGTACCGCTGTATACAGCCATGAACTTCAGGTCGGCGGTAACCTTCGCCTCGTTTTCGAAGGCGTCAGCCACACTGCGGATGTTTTCATCGATGGTCAAAAGATCGCTCATCATTATAACGCCTTCACTTCTTTCGATGCGGTTTATCCCGCTGCAGAAGAAAAGACGCATCTCGTGGAAGTTCGCGTATCCAACGCTTTCTCTGAGCAATCCGCCCTGCATGTTCCTAACGATTATTATTCTTACGGTGGTATCTCCCGTCCTGTCAGTCTGGAAATCGTCCCCGATGTCTTCATCGAGTGGATCCATATGACCCCTATTTTCAAAGAAGTGCATTGGGACCTTGCTGTGGAAGTGTCCCTGCGAAATATCAGCAAAATGAACCACATTGCTAACGCCGAAGTGACTTTGGAGGTCGGTTCTCATGCCTTTGGCTCCGTAGAAGTCCCCGCCGAGAGCAGAAAGACCCTCTCTGCCGTGATCCATTGCGATAATGCCGTCCCCTATTTCCCAGAAAATCCTACATTATATTATGCAACAGTCACTCTGGCGCTAGATGATGGTCCGATCTGTGATGATCTGATTGATCGCGTAGGTTTTCGTGAGATCAAAATCTCAGGTAAGGAAATCCTTTTCAATGGACAGCCCATTCAGATCCGTGGTTTCTGCCGTCACGAAGATCATCCTCTATTTGGCTGCGCACTTCCCATGAGCGCAATGGATCAGGATCTGAATCTTTTCCGTGACCTGAACGCCAATGCCGTGCGAACATCCCACTATCCAAATGATTCGTTATTCCTGGATCTTTGTGATGAGAAGGGCTTCATGGTTTGGGAAGAAAATCACGCCAGAGGACTCAGCGAAGAAAAGATGCGCAATCCGAATTTTGAGCAGCAGTGTGAGGACTGCATTGCCGAGATGATCCGCGATCATTTCAATCATCCTTCCATCATCATTTGGGGAATCCTGAATGAATGCGCCAGCGAAACGGAATATGGCCGCTCTTGCTACGAGCGCCAATTCGCACAGATCAAATCCTTGGATCCTTCTCGTCCGACTTCCTTTGCAAGCTGTAAACATTTCAAGGATATTTGCCTAGATCTGCCTGATATCGTATCCTTCAACATTTATCCGCTATGGTATCATGATCGTCCTGTCAAAGAATATCTGGATGAGCTCTATAGTTGGATTCAGGAAACAGCCGGCAAAGGAAAGCCTTTCCTCATCACGGAAATTGGCGCTGGCGGTATCTATGGCTATCGCGACGCCAATCTCGACAAGTGGACAGAAGAGTATCAGGCTTACGCACTCTCTCAGCAGATCGAAGGCGTCCTTTCTAAAGAAGGCTGCAGCGGCATCTTCATCTGGCAATTCTGCGATGTCCGCGTATCGCGTGAATGGTTTTCCACACGACCTCGCTCGAAAAACAATAAAGGTGTCGTAGATGAATATCGTCGTCCCAAATTAGCCTATCAAACAGTCAAAGAGCAGTACGGGAAATTCAAGAAAGACTAACATCAAGCGGAGAGAAACCCATGGATAGGATTTCTCTCCGCGTTTTTCATTCATCCCGCCGAATATGGTTCTGTTATATATATACGCAGAATCAAGATTTCTTCTACGAAAATGTGACTTTGCGTATAATATCTTCTGCAGATAACGCAAAAGCTGAAACGAACTGCTTTTTTTGCAGTTCGTTTCCTATTTCATTCCTTTTGAAACTGAATTGTACATAAATTGAATTGAAGATTCAGGCGAGTAGAATCGCAACCTAGCGTACAATCTCATTTCTTTAGAATCTCTTTGTACGCTATCTCGAACCTCAAACACGCAAATTCGCAGTTCAGCGTACAATCTCATTTCTTTAGAATCTCTTTGTACGCTATCTCGAATTTCAAACACACAAATTCGCAGTTCAGCGTATAATCTCATTTCTTTAGCAATCTCATTATACGCTATCTCGAACCTCGAGCATGCGAAATCGTAGCACAGCGTATAATCTCATTTCTTTAGTAATCTCTTTATACGCTATCTCGAACCTCGAGCATGCGAAATCGCAGCACAGCGTACAATCTCATTTCTTTAGTAATCTCTTTATACGCTATCTCGAACCTCAAACACGCAAATTCGTAGTACAGCGTATAATTTCATTTCCTTAGCAATCTTTTCATACACAAGCTGGGATGTTTCGTTTTTTGTATAGTTGCCGTCATTTGTGTCACACTATTGAAAAAGAAAAATGAAGGAGAAACCTATGAAATCTTTATGGGAACAAACCTCACAACAGGCGGCATTCGGGAAACTGGAGAAGGATATCAAAACGGATGTACTCATTATCGGGGGTGGAATGGCAGGCGTTTTATGCGCTTATATGCTGCATCACGCTGGCGTGAATTATGTTTTGACAGAAGCCGAAACCATCGGCAGTGGAGTCACAAAGAATACGACTGCAAAGATCACGGTCCAGCACGGACTGATTTATGATCAGCTGATCCGCCGGTTTGGACTGAATCGTGCCTGGCAATACTGGAAAGCCAATGAGGTGGCACTGAATCGGTATCGAAAACTATGTCGAAATATTTCATGTGATTTTGAGGAAAAGGATTCCTATGTTTATTCTCGCACCGATCGGGCAAAAATCGAACGAGAGATCCGGGCCCTAGAAAAGATAGGAGGACATGGAGAATTTACGGAACATCTTCCACTTCCTTTTCCTGTGGCTGGCGCTGTACGCTTGCCTCATCAGGCGCAGTTTCATCCGCTGAAGTTTCTTGCGACTATCGCGAAGGATCTGCATATTTATGAGCATACGCCGGTACGAGAACTATTAGGAACAACGGCAGTGACGGATCATGGCCGAATCCAAGCCGGAAAAATCATTGTCACGACACATTTCCCGTTTCTCAATCGACACGGGAGTTATTTTATCAAACTGTATCAGCACCGCTCCTATGTCATAGCCCTCAAAAATGCGCCGACGGTAAAGGGAATGTATGTGGATGAAGCACAGAAGGGATTGTCATTCCGCAATTATAAAGACCTGCTATTCATCGGCGGCGGCGGGCATCGCACCGGTAAACAGGGCGGAAATTGGCGAGAACTCCGAGAATTTTCGCAGCGGTATTATCCTCATGCATCAGAAGCGCATCACTGGGCCACGCAGGACTGTATGACCCTGGATGGAGTTCCCTATATTGGTCCTTACTCCGCGAATACACCCCATCTCTATGTGGCCGCCGGCTTCAACAAGTGGGGGATGACTTCCGCTATGGCAGCCGCCCTGCTCCTCTCCGACCTCGTCGTGGAACACAAAAACCCTTATGCGGAAATCTTTTCTCCGTCCCGGACAATACTCCATCCGCAACTTGCCATCAACGGATTTGAGGCGGTGACCCATTTACTGATCCCCGCCTCTCCTCGCTGCCCCCACATGGGCTGTGCACTCCAATGGAATCCCCATGAACACACGTGGGACTGTCCTTGTCACGGTTCTCGCTTTACAGCGGAAGGCCGCCTGATCGATAACCCCGCCACAGAAGATCTGAAGCTTTAATCCAATTCTGCCTTTCCGGTATACAACTCATAATAACGGCCCTTTTGCGCCAAAAGCTCCTCATGAGTGCCTCGTTCAATGATGACGCCGTGTTCCAAGACCATGATCGCGTTCGCGTTTCGCACAGTAGAAAGCCGATGAGCGATGATGAAAGTCGTCCGCGTCGCCATAAGAGCATCCATGCCTCGTTCAATCTGTTTCTCCGTCCTGGTATCTACGGAACTGGTCGCCTCATCCAATACCAGAATCGGCGCCTTAGATATGGCAGCCCTGGCGATATTTAAAAGCTGACGTTGTCCCTGACTCAAATTAGCGCCGTCCCCCTCGATCATCGTCTGATAGCCATCGGATAAACGCACAATAAAGTGATGGGCGCTGACCGACTTCGCCGCTTCGATAATCTCCTCATCCGTGGCATCCAGCCTCCCATACCGAATATTTTCCATTATGGTACCCGTAAACAGATGGGTATCCTGCAGAACCATCGCGATATGACTGCGGATAAACTTACGTTTATAGGCATATAAATCATGACCATCCACCAAAATAGAGCCTTCCTGAATATCGTAGAACCGGCTCAGCAAATTCGTGATCGTCGTCTTGCCCGCACCGGTAGAGCCTACAAAGGCGATCTTCTGTCCTGGTTTTGCGTACAGACTGATATCCTTCAGGATCTGTACCTCAGGGTCATAGCCAAAGTAAACATGCTGCATCTGCACATGTCCTTTCAACTCTGAAATTTCCAACGCATCCGGTGCATCCGATGCTTCCGGTTCCTCATCCATAACCGCAAAGACACGTTCCGCGCCCGCTAACGCGGAGAAAATAGTATTGACCTGCATGGAGATCTCATTGATAGGCCGGCTGAACTGCCTCGAATAATTGACAAAGACCGAAAAACCACCCACATCAAAGCCCTGTGTGAGACAAAGAATACCGCCGATGCAGGCAGTAATCGCGTAGGTGATCTGGCTCATGTTGCCTAGAACCGGCCCCATCAGTCCACCGAAGAACTGCGCCTTAATCTGCTTATCCCGAAGATCTTTGTTGAGCAGGCCAAACTCTTCCTCACAAACATCTTCATGACAGAAGACCTTCACCACTTTCTGTCCCGTGATTGACTCCTCCACATATCCGTTGACCGCACCCAGAGCCGCCTGCTGCGCTCTATAAAAACGACGGCTGCGAGAAGCAATCAGCCCGCCGACACGAGCTACCAACGGTACGAAAACGATCGTAATCAGTGTGAGCCAGAGATTCATACTCATCATGAGAATGAGCGTACCGACCAGCGTGATAGAGCCTGAGAAAAGTTGAATGACAGAGTGATTCATCATTTCTCCAATAGTATCCACATCATTCATAAAACGGCTCATGAGTTCGCCATTACTGTGTGTATCATAATATCGCACCGGCAGATTCTGCAGCTTGCGAAACAGGTCATCCCGGATGTTCTTCAGGACGCTCTGTGACACCCAAATCATCAGGCGCTGCTGCACGTAACTGGCGATGACGCCTGCCAGGTAGATGGCAGCCATATAACCCAGAGATACTGCCAGACTCCACAGATCCGCATTATCCACCAGCCCATTGATTATCGGACGCAGCATGTAGGAACCAGCCAGGGTGGCTCCTGTAGAAATCAGAACACAGAGAAATGCGATCAGTACATGAAATTTATATGGATTCAGATATCTCAAGAGCCGCAGGATGGATCCCTGCGTATCCTTGGGCTTTCCACCTGCTCCGCGGTTTTTTCCGCCGCCAGGACCTCCGCCCCTGCCGCCCTGTGGCACTTTCCCCAGAGATTGATATTTCTTCAAGAGTTCTTCTGCTGATCGTGCCATCAGGCGCTCACCTCCTTCTGTTTATCCTGCTGGGAATAATAAATCTCCTGATAGGCCTTATTGCTTTCCAATAACTCCGTATGCGTGCCCTGTCCGACAATACGTCCTTCATCGATCACAAGAATCCGATCCGCCTCAATGACAGAACTGATCCGCTGCGCAATGATGATTTTTGTCGTATCCTTGAGCGATGTGCGAAACGCTTCGCGGATCCGCGCCTCCGTCGCTGTATCCACCGCACTGGTGGAATCATCCAGAATCAGAATCTTCGGCTTTTTCAACAGAGCCCGCGCAATACAAAGGCGTTGCTTTTGTCCGCCAGATACATTGACGCCGCCCTGACCTAATTCCGTCTCATATTCATCTGTAAACCCGGACACAAAATCATGGGCCTGTGCAGCCTGTGCGGCCTGCTGAATCTGTTCTTCACTGGCTTCCTCATCGCCCCAACGGAGATTTTCCTCAATTGAGCCGGAAAACAGCACATTTTTCTGCAATACCATACCTACGCCCTGCCTGAGATTTTCCAGCGAGTAGTCCCGTACATCCACGCCATCTACCAGAATCTGTCCTTCATCCACATCATATAAGCGGGGAATCAACTGCACCAGCGTACTCTTTCCGCTTCCGGTAGAACCGATAATACCCAGAATCTCTCCTGGATATGCAGTAAAATCAATATCTTCCAGCACCCACTCCGCATGTTCCTTATAATAGCGGAAATTCACATGATGAAACTCCACCTTGCCTTCCGCCACCTTTTTATCCTTCTGTGCCGCATCCTCATCCGTCAGATCCAGTTTTTCATTCATGACTTCCTTGATACGCTTGGAAGAAGCCATCGCACGAGAACTCTGCAAGACAATCATCGCCACCATCATGAGCGAAGACAGAATCTGTACCACGTATGTGGTAAAAGAAATCAGATCGCCGATCAGCATATCGCCGACCAAAACCTGTTGCCCGCCAAACCAGACCACGGCCAGTGTTGTGATATTCATGGCCAACGTCATAATCGGCATCGTCATGACCATCATCTTCAGCGCCTGCAATGATTTTTCCCGCAGATCTTCGGTCTTATCACAGAAGCGTTTTTCCTCAAAATCCTCTCGCACGAACGATTTGATGACACGTACATTGGTCAGATTTTCCTGAATGCCCGTATTGAGCGCATCAATCTTTTTCTGCATCAGCATAAACCGCGGAAATGCCGTCTTCATGATGATACCAATGATCACAATCAGAATGGGGGCGATCACGCCGATAATGACTGCCAGACTAGCATTGATTCGCGTCGCCATGATAATCGCGCCAATCATCATGCCCGGTGCTCTAAGCATCATCACAAGACTCATTCGCGTGATATTCTGCAGCTGCGTCACATCATTCGTCAGCCGAGTG
>CALBGL010000116.1 GCA_937892735.1 uncultured Clostridia bacterium
TTTCTCATTACTTTTGGAGCGATGTAACATTTCCTCAGTCAGACCAATGAGAAAACCCCTGGATTTCTCATTACTTTTGGAGCGATGTAACATTTCCTCAGTCAGACCAATGAGAAAACCCCTGGATTTCTCATTGCTTTTTAAGCCATGTAATATTTCTCCTGACCAACTAATGAGAAAATGCACTAGGTATCCATGTTATGGGCTGTGAAATCGCAATGTTCTTGGTGAGACATCGTAGGCATTTTGCAACAGGCCCCTTTTTACTTCTATGGATTGTGAAAAATGCAAAAAATATTGACAAAAAATCTAAGGCAGTTATATAATTAAGAAAAAGGACAGCAAGGATCTTTACTGGTTTGACGGTCATGATTTTATGTTATGACTTCCTTTCAGAATCGGAGGTAATTAGTATGAAGGTAAAAGGCGCTTGTTTTGGTGCAATCCTTATTCCTGGCTGGTCGGGCTCCTGGTATTTGCCATCTCGCTGGGCTCTTACGTGATGTTTTCCAACTTCTTTCATAACTGGACGCATGTGGGATTCGAGGCGGCGGTGGAAGGCGCGCAGTTTGACTTTTATCCCATGCATGGATATACGCTTATCCAACTCATAGGCCCTGTGTTGGCCGGTATCAGTGTATTGCCGGTGTTGCGTCTGAAACGTTGCATGCCCAATATATATCTGCGTACAGAACATGGGTATCGTTTTTTCCTGAAGCGGGCGGTTGCGTATATTGTCTATGGCTGCGTGTTGATGTATGCGGCCTATGTGATTTTTCTGCTGATTGGCGCGTTAAATCTTCCCATGTATTATACGGTCGATCGGTATCTCTTCGTAGAGATTACGGGGTGGGAATTTTCCCATCAGCATCCGGTTCTGTATTATCTGTTGGAAGGATTTATACGCTATGTCCTGTTTATGTCGGTGTATGGCCTGTTTTCCGTCGCGCTCTCCTTTCTTACGGATAAAGAGTATCTGTGTATCCTCATTCCTATGATCTATTATAATTTCCTGGCAATCGCGGTATCCGCGCTGGAGGGGCTTGTCCAGGTGATCACCCAAGCGGAACTGAGGCCCAATCTTTTATTTTTGGCGCCCACCTATACGGTGATGTCGAACGCACGCGCCTATGTGAACGGTTTTGCTATTATTTTTCCGCTGCTGCCCGTCATCGCTTTTTCGGTACTTGTGATCGTATACCGGATTCGATGGGATCATAAGAGAGATGCCTATGGGGTGCGCTAGATATATTTCCAAGGCGCGCTGGGGCATCTCTACGGGAGGTATCCTACTGATTTATACCTTCTTCAACTGGATGTATTTCAGCCAGGGAGCGCCAGTGTATCAGAATCCATTCCTGCTGATTCTGATACACTTGGGATATTACGCGATCCTGTTTCCTTTCGACTATTCGAATACGATGATTGTTTGCCGACAGGAGGACTTGCGGGCATACTACGCGAAGGCCTTTCGGCAGATGGCGGCGGTCGCGGTTTGGTACGTGATTCCGCTGCATGTCCTGATGTATGGGCTGGGATATGTATGGGGCGATGCGATGGACTGGCAGAAGATGGGGATCGCGCTTTTGTATAATAGCTGTAACGCAGTGTTCTTTGGCGGAGTATACCTTGTGTTTTCGAATCGATGGGGGACGTTTTTCGCCAAAGTCAGCCTGTATGTGCTGTTACTATTTTGTTATGGGATCAACTTCGCGGGAGAATTTTTTGAAGCGGTGAACTTCCTGTATTTCGCCAGAGAGGCCATGTTTCATGCAGGGCTGATTCTGCGCTCTATAGGTTGTTACGGCATACTGTTCGGCGGGTTATATCTGATAAGCTATTCGAAGAGGAAGGAGTGAGGAGGATGGGCGAGGCGTGGATCACACTGAGTCATGTCTCCAAGGCATACAAGAAACAGGAGGTCATCCGGGATCTTTCGGTTTCGTTTGAGAAGGGAAAACGGTATGGGATCATGGGCTATAATGGTTCCGGGAAAAGTGTTCTCCTGAAGCTGATCGTGGGATTCGCGGCGGCGGATACCGGAGAGATTCGGATTGGCGAGCAGATTCTGGGGAAGGATATGGACTTTATTCCTCGCGCGGGGGTGGTCATCAACGCGCCGGAGTTTATGAACGGATTGTCCGGCAGGGATAATCTGCGGTTTCTGGCGGAAATCCGTGGGGAGATCGGAGAGGGGGAGATCGATGAGATCATGAAAACCATGGGACTCTTCGAGGCCAGAAAGAAACGGGTAGGACAGTACTCGATGGGGATGCGGCAGCGTCTGCGCCTGGCCCAGGCGATCATGGAGCAGCCGGACATCCTGATCCTGGATGAGCCGATGAACGCGTTGGATAAAGAGGGGATCGCGTTAGTGAAGAAGATTCTGAACGAGTACATGAATGAAGATCGGATCCTGATCTTTACCAGTCATAATAGGATCTGGCGGATGTATGCTATGAAATGGATGGAGGGCGTCTGACGGCGGTGGAGCCATGAGGACGTGGCGCAAGATCCTGCCGGTGGCGTTTGCCATATTTCTACTGTATCTTTGTGTATTATTCCTGCGGGGCAGGGAGAATTTCTCGGCCCTGGACTATGTCTATGTTCTCTTCATGAGCGTGGAGGATATGGAAGCCTATCAGCAGACCGGCTGGGATGTGCTGTCAGTGATGGCCCAGCTGTTGCTGTTGGGATTGGGCGCACACCATGTCCTGTCGGATCTGCGAGAGATGAACCGGGGGATGCGTCAGTGGGTGGCGCTGCGGCTTTCGAGCATTCTGCGATATATCTGTTGGACACAAAGGCGGTGCCTGCTTTTCGGCCTGCAGTATGTAGCGACAGCAGCAATGAGTCTGCCGCTCGCGCTTTTCTGTACACACCCGCAGGCATTCCAGACGGCTTCAAGCGTACATCCCTTTACCCTTTCAGAAATCTGGATACTCGCATTGTTAGGGGTTCGATACCTGGTATGGATACAGATCGCGGGCTTGGCAGGCATGTATTTTCTGGCCCGCCGCCATCGGTATGAACTGCTCCTGGGAGGCATGCTGATCGGGTGCGCCCTGTTGCTGGCGGCGGATGCCCTCGGGTTTGTGGCCTTTCGCATCGCGCCGATCGGAGAGCAGACGGCAGCCCTCCTGGTCCTATGCGTCCTTTACGCGCTGCTCTTTTATCTGGTCACCATACGTATGAAGGCGCCGGATGGTTTCAGCTAAGGCCGTTTCCAGGCGGGGTATGTTTACTCCAATAAATTTTTTTGATTTGGGGATTGACAAAGTATTTGGAAGATGATATACTACAGAAGTTCTGTTACCGGAGACAGCTGGCGCCGTAAGGCTTAATGTATGCCCGCCGAGGTACAAAAGTCTGTAGTAATGATTGACTTTGATTAACCTCGTCCTTCTCTCCGGAAGGACTTTTTTCATGCGGCGGTATCAGGCGCTGCCGCGAAATCTATTTGGGAGGTGAATCAGGTGCCGAAGATTGAACAAAAGCAGCTTGTTATCAATGAGCTGAAGGAAAAGATCGAGAAGGCTTCTTCGATGGTGCTGGTGGATGCCCGCGGTTTGACTGTTGCGGAAGATACCGAGCTTCGTAAGGGGCTGCGTGAGAAGAATGTAGACTACAAGGTTTACAAGAACACGATGATCAATTTCGCGATTCAGGGCACTCCGTATGAGGAGTTGGCCAAGCATCTGGAGGGTCCGACGGCTGTAGCGATCAGCTATGACGACGCGACCGCAGCCGCAGGCGGTTTGGATCCGTTTGTGAGCAAGTTTGAGAAGCTGGAATTCAAGGCCGGCATAGTGGAGGGCGTGTATTATGACGCCAATACCATTGTGAAGATTGCTAAGATTCCGTCAAGAGAGGTTCTGCTGTCCAAGTTGTTGGGAAGCTTCAAGTCTCCCATGGCTTCTTTTGCTCGTGTAATCAACGAGGTGCTGAAGAGCAAGGGCGGCGAGAGCGCCGCGGCAAGCGACGCGGAGTAATCTGCGCGTGGTTTGTATCCACTACACATTATCAGGAGGTTAAATCATTATGGATAAGTTAAGTGTTCAGGAAATTATCGATGCTGTGAAGGAACTGTCTGTTCTGGAGCTGGCTGATCTGGTCAGCGCTGCTGAGGAAGAGTTTGGTGTAAGCGCTGCCGCAGGTGTTGCTGTTGTTGCTGCAGGTCCCGCTGAGGCTGCTGAGGAGAAGACTGAGTTCGACGTAGAGCTGACTGAGGTTGGCGCTGAGAAGATCAAGGTGATCAAGGTGGTTCGTGAGATCACTGGCCTGGGTCTGAAGGAAGCGAAGGACATGGTAGAGTCCGCTCCTAAGGTGCTGAAGGAAGCTGTCAGCAAGGACGAGGCTGACGAGCTTGTTAAGAAGCTGGAGGAAGTAGGAGCCAAGGCGACTCTGAAGTAATTGACTTTACAATAAAAAACGCTGCCGTCTGTATTCATGCAGGCGGCAGTTTTTTTAGAAGCTGGGTTTGTGTGAATGGAGATCTGACGTTGGATGCAGGACAATACAACACGCGCCCCCCTGGAAAAGATTCAGGGGCGCTAAAAAATTTTCAAAAATGAGACACAGAGGCCTTGACAGGCCCCTGAAAATGTGCTATCATCTTATATTGCCATCACTGTGTCAAAAGAGACATATACTAATGATAGCACATTTCCGGTCAAAAAGCAACTGATTTTTACGGAAAACCAAATAAGAGCTTTAGAAATTCTTCAAGGGGTGAAACGTATTTATGGAAAACAACCGTATCCATCCGCAGCGGTATGGCAGCCGTATCCGTGCTTCCTTTGCCAAAGAGAAGGAAGTTTTGAGCATGCCCAATTTGATCGAGGTACAGAAGGATTCTTATCGTGGGTTTATTGAAGAAGGCCTTAAGGAAGTGTTTGAGGATATTTCTCCCATCACGGATTTCAGCGGGAATCTGTCGCTGGAATTTTTAAGCTTTAATCTGAATGGAGAGCCGAAGTACACGATTGATGAGGCGAAGGAACGAGATGCGACATATTCCGCGCCGCTGAAAGTAAGAACCCGTCTGACCAATGCGGAGACGGGAGAGGTGCAGGACCATGAGATCTTCATGGGGGATTTCCCGTTGATGACAGAGACCGGCACCTTTGTGATCAATGGTGCTGAACGTGTTATCGTAAGCCAGTTGGTACGTTCCCCTGGTATATATTATGCGAAGACACTGGATAAGATGGGTAAGCCCCTGTATTCTTGTACGGTGATTCCGAATCGGGGCGCGTGGCTGGAGTATGAGACGGACTCGAATGATGTGTTCAACGTCCGTGTGGATCGCACGCGTAAGATTCCTGTGACCGTGCTGATTCGTGCGTTGGGCGTGGGAACGGATGCAGAGATCATTGACATGTTTGGAGAGGATCCCAAGCTGCTGGCTACCATGGAGCGGGATATCGCCAAGAACAAGGACGATGGTCTGATTGAGATTTATAAAAGAATTCGGCCGGGTGAGCCTCCTACCGTAGAAAGTTCCGAGAGCTTGCTCACGGCGATGTTATACGATAATAAGCGTTATAATCTGGCTCGTGTGGGCCGTTATAAGTTCAATAAGAAGCTGGCTCTGTGCGCCCGTGTGGTGGGGCAGAAGCTGGCGGAGGACGTGGTGGACGCCTCCACGGGCGAGGTATTGGCCACTACGGGCACAGTTCTAGATAAGGATTTGGCAGATCAGGTTCAAAACGCCGGCGTTCCCTTTATTTGGGTGGAGACAGAGGAACGTAAGGTCAAGGTGCTGAGCAATCAGGCCGTAGATATCCATTCTTATGTGGATCTGTCTGAGCAGGATCTTCTGGATGCCGGAATCAATGAAAAGGTTTATTTTCCGGTCCTGATGGAGGTTCTGGAGCAGGATCTTGAGGGAGATGCGCTGAAGAGTCTGCTGAAGAAAGAGAGCCATCGTCTGATTCCGCGTCATATCACGTTTGAGGATATCATGGCGTCCATCAACTATAATCTGAATCTGGAATATGGCATGGGTAATACCGACGATATCGACCATCTGGGTAATCGTCGGATCCGTTGCGTGGGCGAGCTGCTGCAGAATCAGTTCCGAATCGGCCTGGCTCGTATGGAGCGTGTCGTCAGAGAGCGTATGACGACGCAGGATCCGGAAGGGGTAACACCGCAGTCCCTGATCAATATTCGTCCTGTAACGGCGGCGGTGAAGGAGTTCTTTGGAAGCTCCCAGCTGTCGCAGTTCATGGATCAGAACAACCCGCTGGCGGAGCTGACGCATAAGCGTCGTCTGTCGGCACTGGGCCCCGGCGGTCTGTCCAGAGACCGTGCCGGATTTGAGGTGCGAGACGTACACTATTCTCATTATGGAAGAATGTGTCCGGTAGAGACGCCGGAAGGACCGAACATCGGTCTGATCAACTCTCTGGCTTCTTATGCCCGGATCAATGTATATGGATTTATCGAAACGCCATATCGGAAGGTAGATAAAGGCGGCGATGTGCCGGTGGTAACCAATGAGGTCGTGTATATGACGGCGGATGAGGAAGAGAACTTCCGCGTGGCACAGGCGAATGAGAAACTGGATGAGCAGGGTCATTTTGTGAACCGGCGGGTTACAGGCCGTTTTCGGGATGATAATATGGAGATGGATGCGAAGGACATCGACTTCATGGATGTATCTCCCAAGCAGGTCTTCTCGGTGGCGACGTCATTGGTGCCTTTCCTGCAGAATGATGACCCAACACGTGCGCTGATGGGTTCCAATATGCAGCGACAGGCGGTGCCGCTTATGACGACGGATTCTCCGGTGATCGGAACGGGTATGGAATATAAGGCCGCCATCGACTCGGGTGTCTGCATCCTGGCGAAGGAAGATGGCGTAGTAACGTATGTCTCCGCGGATAAGGTCATCGTCAAATCCGATGCCACAGGACAGAACGAGACCTATAAGCTGGGTAAGTTCCAGAGAAACAACCAGGGCACCTGTTTCAATCAGAAGCCGCGTGTGAATAAGGGCGATCATGTGAAAGCAGGACAGGCGATTGTGGATGGACCTTCCGTATATGATGGAGAACTGGCGCTGGGTCAGAATCCTCTGATCGGCTTCATGACCTGGGAAGGATACAACTACGAAGACGCCGTTTTGCTGAGTGAGCGTCTAGTGGCAGAAGATGTGTATACGTCTTTGCATATTGAAGAATATGAGACAGAGGCCCGGGATACCAAGCTGGGTCCGGAAGAGATCACAAGTGATATCCCGAATGTGGGAGATGACGCGCTGAAGGATCTGGATGAGCGCGGTATTATTCGTATTGGAGCTGAGGTGCATGCCGGAGATATCCTGGTGGGTAAGGTAACCCCCAAGGGGGAGACGGAGCTGACCGCGGAGGAACGTCTGCTGCGCGCGATCTTTGGCGAGAAGGCCAGAGAAGTGAGAGATACTTCTCTGAGAGTACCTCACGGAGAAGAGGGTATCATCGTCGATGTGAAAATCTTCACGAGAGATAACTGCGATGAAATGTCTCCCGGTGTGAATGAGGTAGTGCGTGTCTATATCGCGCATAAGCGTAAGATTTCTGTGGGCGATAAGATGGCGGGCCGACATGGAAATAAGGGTGTTGTCAGTCGTATTTTGCCGGTAGAGGATATGCCGTTCCTGCCGAATGGCCGTCCATTGGATATTGTGCTGAACCCGTTGGGCGTACCTTCCCGTATGAATATCGGACAGGTACTGGAGATTCATCTGGGTCTGGCCGCCCGTGCGCTCGGCCTCAAGATTGCTACGCCGATCTTTGACGGCGCTACGCATGAGGATATCATGGATACATTGGAAATGGCGGATACCTATATCAATAAGCCATGGGAAGAGTTTAAGGAAAAATACACAGAGGTTCTGGATCCGGAGATCATGCAGTATCTGGAGGATAACTTGGATCATCGTGAGGAATGGGCGGGTGTGCCGATTTCCCGCGATGGTAAAGTGCCTCTGCGCGATGGCCGTACGGGAGAGTATTTTGATAACTATGTGACGATTGGCTTCATGTATTACCTGAAGCTGCACCATCTGGTAGATGACAAGATACATGCTCGTTCTACAGGTCCCTATTCTCTCGTGACGCAGCAGCCTTTGGGCGGTAAGGCGCAGTTTGGCGGACAGCGCTTCGGAGAGATGGAAGTATGGGCGTTGGAAGCGTATGGCGCGGCATATACTCTGCAGGAGATTTTGACGGTGAAGTCCGACGATATCGTAGGACGTGTGAAAACCTACGAGGCGATTGTCAAGGGCGAGAATATTCCGGAACCGGGGGTACCGGAATCCTTCAAGGTATTGCTGAAGGAATTGCAGTCCTTGGGCTTGGATATTCGCGTGCTGACAGAAGATCTGCAGGAACTCGAAATTACGGAGGATATTGAAGAGGATTCGGAGCCACTGGCTGTGAATATGGAAGGACGGGAAGATGATCCCGCGGCGCATCATTTCGCTTCTTCGGAGGGCGATGGAGAGCCGCAGACGCTCGAGTTTGACGAGGATTTTGATGATATCGGACTGGAAGACCTGGATTTTGACGATGCAGGGTTTACTGTGGCAGATTCTGAGGAATTAGATGGTTTAGGACTGGATGAATAATGAGAAAGGGGTGCGCTTGATGGCGGCAAACACCAACGAGAAACAGCAAATTCAATTTGATGCGATCAAAATTGGTCTCGCATCTCCGGAGAAGATCCGGGAATGGTCCCATGGTGAGGTAAAGAAGCCGGAGACGATCAATTATCGGACTTTAAAGCCAGAACGGGATGGATTGTTTTGCGAACGGATTTTTGGACCCAGCAAAGACTGGGAGTGTCATTGCGGCAAGTATAAGAGAATCCGCTATAAGGGTGTCATCTGCGACCGATGCGGCGTGGAAGTAACTAAGGCTAAGGTGCGTCGGGAACGGATGGGGCATATTGAGCTGGCGGCTCCGGTTTCTCATATCTGGTATTTTAAGGGGATTCCCAGCCGTATGGGATTGATCTTGGATATTCCGCCGAGAACACTGGAGAAGGTGTTGTATTTCGCGGCGTATATTGTGCTGGATCCAGGAAATTCTTCTCTGCAGTATAAGCAGCTCCTGACGGAAGCAGAGTATCGTCAGGAATTGTCCAGAGAGGGCGTGCATTTTCGTGCGGCTATGGGCGCGGAAGCGGTCAAGGAATTGTTGGAGGCTATTGACCT
>CALBGL010000117.1 GCA_937892735.1 uncultured Clostridia bacterium
CCCGGGCGTCTGCTCCGCCGCACGCCGCGCACTGCGAATCAGACCGGTCGCCGAACTGTACGCCTCCCAGCATCCCCTGCGTCCGCAGCTACAAGGCTCTCCCCCCGCGCGAATCACTAAATGACCCAACTCCGTACCCCCATGATAGGCTCCGGCAAAAATACGGCCATTGATGATGACGCCGCCGCCAACACCGGTTCCCAATGTAATCATCACACTACACCGGGTCTGCCCGCCGCCGGCTCCGAATACACTCTCGCCTAATGCAGCCACATTGGCGTCGTTGTCTAAGAATAAAGGAAGATGCAGGGCATTCTTCATTTCTTCCCGCAATGGCATATGGCGGCACTGCGGCAGGTTACAGGCGTAAATCAACTCTCCCCGTTCCGGATTCACCGTGCCGGGAACCCCAACGCCAACCCCTTTGATATCCTGAATTTGGAGTCCTTCTTCCTGTACGAGGTCTGTGATCAATCCGACTATATCCCTCATAATCTCTTTCCAGTGACGCGCAGCGCCCGTGGGGATCGTTTTCTTGCGCAAAATTCGCCCCTGTTCATCCACCAATGCAGCCTTGATTCCGGTCCCTCCCAGATCGATCCCCGCGCAGATCATGTTCGGTTCCTCCTTTTTTCCTGTTCTTCCCGTTCTTTCTGCCGGCGCTGAATATTCAGGGATACCTGTGTCGTCAAAGCTTCCGCCGCATTATACCCCATCTTCCGCGTCCTGTGATTAATAGCGGCGGCCTCGGTAATCACCGCTAGATTCCGTCCCGGCTGAATTGGAATCGTATAACAGACGACCTCATTCCCCAGGATCATCGTCGTCTCATTCACCATGCCTACACGGTCATAGGTCTTCTCCGAATCCCAGGGTTCTAACCGAATCACCATATCGATCTTCTGGGATTCTTTAACTGCCTCTACACCGTAAATCTCCTTCACGTTCACAATTCCAATACCGCGCAATTCCACAAAGTACCGCAGCACTTCCGGACTGCTTCCTACCAGCTCGTTATCTCCCAGTTTACGAATTTCCACCATATCATCCGCCACAAGACGATGTCCACGGCGAATCAGCTCCAAGGCTGTCTCACTCTTTCCAATGCCACTCTCTCCTGTGATCAACACCCCTTCGCCATAGATATCAACCAGTACGCCGTGCATGGAAATCTGCGGCGCCAATACCGTACGCAGGTACTGGATCAGACGTCCCATAAAAATTGTCGTAGGCAGTTTGGTTCTAAGAAGCGGCGTTCTGCTCTCTTCCGCTTTTCGAATCAGATCTTCTCCACATGGCAGCCCTCTGCAGACAACCAGGCAGGGAATATTTCTCTTGAAGAGTTCTGTCCAGATCTTCACCCGTTCCTCGTTGGTGAATCCTCCCATGTAAGCATATTCCACTCTCCCTACCAACTGAATCCTTTCGTTGTCGAAATATTTATAGAAACCCGCCAGCTGCAGCGCTGGCCGGTTGATTTCCTCGTGCTCTATATAGATGCCGTCTAAAGAGATACTGGGCGTCAGATTTTCCAGATTAAAATACTCAGCCAGTCTCCGTAACGATACTTCTTTCATTTTGCTGTCTCCTTGTCCTCTGTATTTTGAATCAAATGCACATCCATCTGCGGGAAGGGAATCGAAACACCGGCTTGATCAAAAACATATTTCACCTGTTCTCGTATTCGGGAACCCGCCGCCAGATAGTCTTCCCGCTTCACCCAGCAATAGGCAAACAGTTCGATGGCAGAAGCACCGTGATTCTGTACCATTACTTTCTTATCCTTATCCGCAAGCACGCTCTCCTCCTGTTCCATCACCTGTAGGATCAGCCTACGCGCTTCTTCAATATCCGCCCGATACGCAATGCTGAATTGAAAATCCAGCCTTCTCTCTGAAAACGCGGAGAAGTTTGTGATCGCCGAATTCGACAATTCCCCGTTCTGCAGCGTGATTCGTTTATTATCCGGCGTCCGGATCCGGGTACTGATAATATTGATGCTCTCGACCGTTCCCTCATACGTTCCATTGGAGATGTAATCTCCTACCTGAAATGTATGCTGCAGCAGGATCATCATGCCTCCCGCAAAATTGGCCAGACTTCCCTGCAGTCCCAGCCCGACTACCAACGTAGAACCTCCCAGCAGCGCGAAAATAGAGGCAGATTCGATCCCCAGAATTCCCAGAACCTGCAATACGACCAGAATCCGCAGAAATACGCTGACAATCGAAGTCGCGAATTTCTCCACGGTCACGTCGACCTTGCGGCTCTGGATCAGACGGTGTACTGCCTTCATCACCCAATTCACAATCTTCCATCCGATCCAAAACACTAAGAGCGCCGCGACAATCTTTTCCGCAAACTGCAGCAGCGCTGTTCCATAATGCTGCCCCAGGTACTCCCAGAGATTCCAGCCTGACTCTTCTAATAAAATAGTCTGCATAGCTTCACTCCTGATTCAATCGATTCCTTGACTCTATAAATAAAAATAGACAAGATACAAAGAAAGAAGTGCCAGGAAAGCGCTTCTATCCTTCAACTCTTGTCCACTCTTCCCTGCCGCTTATCTTCCCAGCACTGCCAGCGGTTCGCGGCCAATGCTCCAACAACTGCCAATACGACCCCCAATGGATGAATCCAGGGAACGAAGACCGCCAACAAGAATACGACGACAAATAAAAGCTCCCGCAGTAAGAACTGCGTCAATGCATATCGCGCGGCGCGCGAACCATTCTCCTTTTGCAATGTCTGCTTAAAAGAATGCTCCATCATACCATATCGAATCAGCATACATACCGCGCCCAACAGTACGCCCAGCCCCCAGGATAACCGATCCGCAAAAAAACATCCCGCTATAAAAATAAAAAGACCGACCGCGCCGATCTTCCATGCAAGCCGCAGGAAACGAGCATTCTTCGGCCTTCCCATATCTTCTGTCATGTATGTACCCCTCCCTTTGGCCTTTATTCTGTCTTATTCCTGGCAGGGTTCCCACCGCAGAGAACCCTGCCAGACATATGCGTAAATTATCCGTTCTTTCTCGCCAACACAGCCTGCACTGACTTTTTAATGATCTCCAGGCCCTTGAGCAGCTCTTCTTCTGAAATCGTAAGCGCCGGCATCAGCTTGAGCACGCTGTCGTCCCGACCCGCCTGCTCAACAATCAAACCGTTCTTAAAACACTCCGTGACCACCTCACGGCAGGTACCCTTCGGCGCCGCTTTCGAGAGATCCAAACCAAAGATCAGTCCACGTCCGCGTACCGCCAACTTCTGATCGAGGGGCAAAATCTCTTTCTTCATGTATTCTTCCACGATCTTTGACTTATCATTCACGCTTTCATACAGATTCGTAGATAAAGCAAACTCCAGAGCTGCCTTAGCTGCGATAAACGCCATCTGATTGCCGCGGAAGGTTCCATTGTGTTCCCCCGGCTTCCAGATGTCCAGCTCCGGCTTGAATAGCGCCATAGGCAGACCGTATCCACCGATGGACTTGGACAGCGCCACCATATCCGGATGAATGCCTGCCTTCTCAAAGGAGAAGAACGCGCCGCTCCGACCGCATCCTACCTGAATATCATCAATAATCAGCAGAATCTCATGACGACGACAAAAGTCCTCGATTTTCTTCAACCACTCAAAATCAAAGGGGAAAATACCGCCTTCCGCCTGGATCGTCTCCAGAACCAGCGCCGCCGGCTTCTCCACACCAGAATGGTCGTCCGCCAGAAGCTGCTCCATGTATGCTACTGTATCCAGCTCTGGAAACATATACGGAGCCGGGATATGCGTCACATCATGCAGCGGTACCCCCGCACCAGCACGAGAAGCCATATCGGTGGTCAATGCCAAGGCTCCCATCGTCATACCGTGAAAACAGCCCATCAGCGCAAAAATATTCGTCCTCTTGGTCACCTTGCGAGCCAGCTTTAACGCCGCCTCAATCGCGTTGGTACCTGTAGGACCCGTAAACATCAACTTATAATCCAGGTTCCGGGGCTTCAGAATATTTTCTTCGAAATACTCGATAAAATCACGCTTCGGTCCCGTGTACATGTCCAACGCGTGACTAATACCGTCCTTTTGGAGATAATCAATCAGCTTTTCCTTGATATAGTCATTATTATGGCCATAGTTCAACGCGCCAGCGCCGTCAAAGAAATCAAGATACTCCCGGCCTTCTTCGTCCCATATTTTGGAACCTTTCGCCGTCGCGAAGACAGCGGTGAATTTTCTGCAGTACGAACGTACTTCAGATTCATAGGTTTCAAATACTTCAACTGCCATTAATTTGTTCTCCTTTTTTACCATTGGTTCTCGGGTGTCCCCGGAGTTTAGCTTTGCACTGAAAGCCATGCTTATTCTAACACTTTCCCCCGCAAAATGCAACAAAATTTATATTTTTTTCCGAATCCGTAAAAACCTATTAAATATGCGGATTTCTCTCATTTTTATTTTCGGATTTTTACAAATACTATTCTAAAAGTTTACTATGCCTATCTGAGACAGTTTCTCCAATTTCTTAAGAAATTCTTAAGTTGGCTTTGTCTATTCCACATTGCTTGATGTTGTGATATGATAAATGCAACATGGATATACTTTTCATGTTCTACAGATTGCGCTGCCTCCCTGGGTTCTCTGGAATCAAGCGCGATAGACGCGGCGCAAATGCGATTCGACTTATAGGAGGTGCTTATATAACAGGAGGGCATCTATTTCTTTATCTGAATTACCATATTCTATTGATATTTTGGGGACAAGGTCAGAATATAATAGGATATCTTTCAAATTATTTCAGATAAAGGAGGAATTTTGAGATGACCTTCGCGTTCATTGTATTTCTAATTACATATGCTTCTATGCTGGCTTTGCCAAAATATCGATCCCGGATCGCGCTAGGTTCCGCGTTGATTTTGACAATAGCCGGCGTATGCGGTATGTACCCAATGGACTGGATTTCTGCGATAATGGCGGTGGATTACAACGTTCTTCTGATGATTGCGGGTACAATGGGGCTTGTAACGCTTTTTGTGGAGAGTAAGATGCCGGCCAAAATGTCGGAAATGATTCTTGAACGTGTCCCTGACGTACGTTGGGCCATCACGGTCTTAGCTTTATTGGCAGGTATCATCAGTGCATTTGTGGATAATGTAGCTACTGTTCTGATGATGGCTCCCATCGGCTTGGCGATCTCCAGACGTTTGCGCATTTCGCCGACACCTGTTCTCATCGCGATCGCGGTTTCTTCAAACTTACAGGGTGCGGCCACGCTGGTGGGAGATACGACCAGTATTCTTTTAGGTAGTTTTGCCGGAATGAACTTCATGGATTTCTTTTGGATGGAGGGGCGGCCCGGCATTTTCTGGGGTGTGGAACTGGGCGCTGTTATCTCTGCGATTGTGCTCTTTTTCTTATTTCGAAAATGGAAACAGCCCCTTCCTCAAAAAACAAAGACTGTGGTAACCGACTATTTCCCCACGTATCTAATGATCCTTACCATTGTGCTATTCGTCATCGTATCCTTTCTTCCTGCTCCCGACGCGGGCTGGTGGGTTTATATCTACAATCTGCGCAATGGTTTAATCTGCTGCACATTGTGTGCTTTAGGTCTTGTTCATGCCTGTCTTCGGTCGTGCAACAACTTGCCAGTGCGTCGTGTTGTCAGGGATTTGGATACAGATACGTTGTTGCTTTTGTTTGGCCTGTTCATCGTCATCGAAGGAATCCGCAGCGCTGGCGTGATCGACGCTGTGGCAGACTGGTTCTACCTGGTAGCCGGAAACCAACCGTTTCTTTTATATACGCTGATCGTATTTGTTTCCGTACTCCTGTCCGCCTTTATTGATAATATTCCCTATGTGGCTACCATGCTGCCTGTCGTGCAGCAGCTCTCTCTCCTGATGAATTCGGGAACAGGAATGTCTCCTTATGTATTTTATTTTGGCTTGCTCACAGGCGCGACATTAGGCGGTAACCTGACGCCCATCGGCGCCTCGGCAAATATCACGGCCATCGGGATTTTGCGCAAGAATGGAGAAACTGTACGCACACGCGACTTCCTGCGCATCGGGGTGCCCTTTACGCTCTCCGCCGTTTTGTGCGGCTACGTATATATTTGGCTCGTCTGGGGCATCGCATAACAACAGGTTTGAAATCATACTTCACTGAGGTGCTATCATGTTTAATCTGATTAAGCGGCAGTCCCCTGGACGAATTATCGCTCTGGGTTTTGCTCTTGTCATCCTGATCGGATCTCTTCTTCTGATGCTGCCCTGCAGCATCCAGGATGGCGTGACTGTTCGCTATATCGACGCTCTCTATACATCTACCAGCGCCGTCTGTGTAACGGGTCTGATCGCTATCGACGCGGGAAATACCTTTACACCGCTTGGACAATTCTTTCTGGGCATGCTGATCCAGATCGGCGGTTTAGGCGTTACCTCCGTAGGCGCTGGCGTCATCTTACTCATCGGCAAAAAAATCAATCTGAAGGGCCGCAGTCTGATTCGAGAAGCTTCTAACTTGGATTCCGGCAAGGGGATTGTTCGTTTTCTAAAGAGCGTATTGTTTACTACCTTTTTATTCGAGCTTGCGGGGGCAATTCTCAGTTTTCTTGTGTTTGTTCAGGATTATCCCGTCTGGGACGCCATTGGCATCAGTCTGTTTCATTCCGTTGCTGCCTTTAACAATTCCGGCTTTGATATCCTGGGAAACTACCAAAATCTGATCCCCTATCAATCGGATGTTCTGCTCAATCTGGTAACCTGTGCCCTGATTTTCTTCGGTGGTATCGGCTTCTTTGTCATTCGCGAATTATGGACCAAACGCTGCCGCTGGTCGAAGCTTTCCATGCACGCCAAGGTTGTCTTATCTGTTAGTCTCGTATTGATCGTTGTAGGTACGATCCTTCTTAAGCTCACAGAAAATATTACCTGGCTGGGCGCTTTTTTCCATAGTGTATCGGCGCGTACCGCCGGTTTTTCCACGTATTCTTTAGGAGGTTTTTCCAATGCCGGTCTCTTGGTTCTGACCGTTCTCATGTTCATCGGCGCGTCCCCAGGATCAACGGGTGGCGGTATCAAAACCAGTACATTCTTCGTGATTCTACAGGGAATCAAGAGCGCCGCGACCAATCAATCGGAACGTGCTTTTCACTATGCCATTCCCACGGGAGCCTTTCGCAAGGCCGTAGTCATCACACTGTTGTCATTGTCCGTCGTGATTGTGGGTACATTTCTCATGTTGGTTTTGGAACCGGATATCACGCTGAGCGCCGTACTATTTGAGGTCATCAGCGCATTTGGTACCGTTGGATTGTCTACCGGAATCACGCCGAATCTGTGTGATGGAAGCAAGCTTCTATCCATCCTGATTATGTATATCGGACGCTTGGGCCCTCTCACGATTGCTTCGTTATGGTACTTTAATAAGGGTGAAAGAGCTCGTTACCCGGATGGAAACATTGCTATCGGATAATTGAGGAGGATATAATACTATGTTATTACAGAAAAAAAGAGAGCAAGCTACTTATGGTATCATTGGCTTGGGTCGTTTCGGGCATGCCTTAGCAGTGGAATTGGCCAATTCCGGCGCGGAATTACTCGTAATCGACAAGGATGAAGAAAAAGTCCGTGAGCTGCGAGAATATACCGAGAACGCGATCATTGTCAATACATTGGATAAAAAAACGCTGGCGGATACAGGCATTCAGAATTGCGATGTGGTAGTGGTATGTATCGGAGAGCAGTTGGATTCTTCCATTCTCACCACCCTGAATGTAGTGGCTCTGGGCGTACCCAAGGTCATTGCCAAGGCCACCAGTCTGGAGCATGGCGAGATTTTGAAAAAATTAGGGGCCGAAGTGGTCTACCCCGAACACGATATGGCGATTCGACTAGCCCATCGGCTGGAAACTTCCAAAATGCTCGATTATGTGCAGCTCAGTGAACGTCTGAATATCTCTAAGTTTCTGATTCCCAAGCAGGCTGTTGGAAAAACCGTACTGGATCTGAATCTGCGTTCCCGATTCGGCTTAAATATCATCGCTATCGAGAAGGCGAACCGCACATTGATTGACAATATTACCCCGCAATACCGCTTTGAACACAATGATATCCTGTATTTAGCCGGTGATCAAAAAGGTATAAACCAGCTTTCCGAATGGGCAGAAAACGAATAATCAAAAAGGATCCCTGTCAGCAGAGGATCCTTTTTTTATTTATTGTGCCAACGCGATCGTCTTAATCCGCTCCACGGTCTTCTTAACGGCCGGCACCACCATGAAGACCACCGCTGTCAAAAGTGCTTCCCCGCCTAAATACGCGATATTGTATCCAACGGAGTAGATAAACGGATCCATCTCTCCCGCATAGTCCGCAAAAAAGATGACGCCGGAAATCACGGACATCGCCAGCCGCCCGAATACGCCCAGCATATATCCGGCCAGAAGACCATCCGGACGCTTATTCAGAAAGCCGGAAAGGCCCAGCATACCAAACGCCAGTGGATAATCGATGACGAGCTGCGCCGGATGAATCACATAAGGACCCAGGATCAGCTGAATCAAACCATACGCCATGCCACACAGAATTCCCTGTGCCGGTCCGTAAAAATAACCGATCAAGGTGATGGCGAACATACTGAACAAGGTGATAGAACCGCCCTGCGGCAGCTCCACAATCTTAAGGAAACTCAATACCGTAGCTAACGCGATCGCCGCTGCTGAGAAGACTAGCATCCTGGTCGCTTGCCGACGATTCTTCTTTTTACCGGCTACGATCCCGATCCCCACCAGAATCAGCAATACTGCGACAATCGCTGTAATCACCTGTCCATACCAGGCTTCAAAAAATGCTTGCATAAAAAATCCTCCTTTATCTAAGGAGGAGAAAAGGACTACCCTGATCCACGCTGACAGTGGACTTTTGCTTCCCTACGCCGGTATGAACCGGATCAGGTACAAAGGGTCAGTACAGGCTCTCCTGTATACTTTCTCAGTCCGCAGACTCCCCCAGCAATACGTCCCTATTATATACCTTCTGTCGAATCCTGTCAATGCTTCGAAAACATGTTATACATTGAAAAACTCATATAAGATTGCCGATATCTATTTTCATAATGATCTCATCTTCATCACGATCACTTTCTGCAAAGCCGAGCCGCTTATAGAAACAGCGAGCCGCCTGATTCCCCTCCAGATAGCAGAGAGTCACCTGCTGATACCGTCCATCTTCCTGTAATTCACGAAGTATCTGTTTCATGGCTGCCGTACCATATCCACGTCCCTGGTACCGTTCATCAATGAAAAACTGACTCAAATCATAACTCTCCCATTCTGGAATGTCATAATACAGTCCCATGCCAACCGGTACTTCATCCGCGTAGATCATAAACGCACGGCTGCGATTCTCCCGATAGGCATAGGCCCTCGCCAGGATGCCTGCAGAGTCCGATACATAAGCTCTTTGTGACTTTTTCACCTTGAGCCCCATCCTCCAGTTATTCGGTGTGATATCCTCCAGATGGATCTTCTCTGTCTCTCCTAATTTGCCTCTTCCCTTGCTTGTACTGCTATTTCCCATATCTTCTTCGTCTCCTCCCGCATCCACTTGATTTTTCTCACGCTCCCCGGCCTCAGATCCACATCTATATCCAACTCTGGCAGGTAGAAGATATCTCCTCCCAGCGTCGCTCCCGCATAATACTGGCTCATGCGTTTTCCCTGCTCTACCGCGCTCTTTAAGTAGGAATAGAAGCTTGACGCTGTCCGATTCACCACGATGTTCAGCATCAGGCAGATCTTCCGCCGATCCGGATCTACTCCATTTTCTTTTAGAACCGCATACATGTGATCATACATTGGCCCTATGTCTTCTCTCTGCATTTCCTCCAGAAAACGCAGCGCAAACACATAGCATCGTTTCTTCTCCCATCTTCGGCAGATCAGCCATGCCTCGTCTGATTCTAAGCATTCATAGCCCTGCTGCCCCGTACTGCCTTGCAGCGCATGGCGCAGCTGCAAGGCATCTCCGAAGAGCAAGTCGTATTTAGCGATGGGCTTTGGCTCGGGTTTCCCGCCGATGCTGGTTAGGATTATAAGGAGTACAACTATCACAAAAGCAATTCCCCATACAGTAAGAGCTATCACCTTTCTCCGTTCATATTCTATTGTCCCCCTCGGAAAAAACCTCGCCCACATAGTAACCCCGAGAGCTGCTATAAAAAATAATACCCCCAAAATTGTAATGACTTTAATAATCCTAATTCTCGTCCGCATCTTCATCTTCTAGCCCTCATAAACAGACCCTGTAGAATTTCCCCGTGCTTCGATTCGTAGAAGATGTGGGATATCCTTTGGATACTGTACGCGATCCGTACGATGGCTGCGGCATCATACTGGACTTTTCTTCCAGCACGTCTGCCGTTGCCGCTAACGCCGTATCCACCGCCATCTGTCCCCAAAGCTTCATGACTGGATCCTCCGTATTCTTTTGCTTTTTTCATCTTAACATGCTTTTCTTTTTTCGTCAATATCTTTTATCTATTTTTACCAATTTTCTAGATTCCTCGCACGACGCAAAATGGAACTGTTGCAAAATACCTACAATGTCTCACCATTTGCACAGGATAAAAGAACACGCCCTCCTAAGAAGTTCCATAAATATACGGATCCTTTTGTAGTTTGCAAGAGGCTCGAACATTGCATTTCACAGCCTATAGCATGGATACCTGGTGAATTTTCTCATTGGTCTGCCAAGAGAAATGTTACATCGCTGAAAAGCAATGAGAAATCCAGGGGTTTTCTCATTGGTCTGCCAGGGGAAATGTTACATCGCTGAAAAACCAATGTGAAATCCGGGAGTTTTCTCATTGCTCTGCCAGGGGAATTGTTACATCACTGAAAAACCAATGTGAAATCCAGGGGTTTTCTCATTGCTCCGCTAGGAGAATTGTTACATCACTCAAAAAGCAATGTGAAATCCGGGGGTTTTCTCATTACTCTGCCAAGAAAAATGTTACATCGCTGAAAAAGCAATGGGAAATTCAGGGGGTTTCTCATTAGTCTGCCAAGAAAAATGTTACATCGCTGAAAAAGTAATGAGAAATCCAGGGGGGGCTCATTGGTCTATCAAGGGAAATGTTACATCGCTGAAAAAACAATGGGAAAGCCTCCATGGACAGGAGTTTTCCCAATGAAGCACACTCAAGAACAGTGTTTGGACATCGAAGTATATAATGGGGAAACTCATAAGTTGAGGAAGCTGTGGTCAAATACGACCTCGGCCCTCCCGTGTAAAGGCGTATCTAAGACTTTACCACGCCAAAACGGAACTTTCACTCAGAATACGCTCTAAGAAAACCGGGACAGCTACACAATAATATGCTCCCTTCTAAGTGACAAGTTTTATGATTTCTCTTGTCTACCTAGAAGGGAGCATACCATTCTATGGTTTACCCAAATATTTTTTTTGCCTTCTCCATCCGTTCGATGACGGGAACGCCGAAGGGACAGCGTGTCTCGCAGCCGCCGCAGGCGATGCAGTCTTCTGCGTTCTGCTCCAGGCTCTCATAGTGAGCGCGTACCGTCGCCGGCACTTCCGGCTGCATCGTCGCCAGATCATACAGTTTATTGACCATGGCAATGTCGATATGCACAGGACAGGGCGCGCAATGGCCGCAATACGTGCATTGGCCTGCATAGGCGTGATGCGGCGCCTTGGCCAGCACACTGGCGTAGTCCTTCTCTTCTTCTGTTGCCGTCTCATACGCCACGGCTGCCATCACATGTTCCGGCGTATCGCACCCTACCATGACGCTGGCCACGCCCGGTCTTGTCAGCGCATAGTGCAGACATTGTACAGGGGAAAGAGCAATGCCAAAAGGCGATTTTTGGGATGAGAACAACCGTCCGCCTGCATAGCCCTTCATAACAGTCATTCCTACGCCCTTCTGTTCACAAAGTTGATACAGCTCCGCACGTTCTGGCGCGATTCCCCCTAACTTCTCATCTTCATAATCCCCAAAATAAACATTCAGATCCTCGCTGGGCGGCATCATATCAAAGGCTGGATTCACACTGAACAGGAGCATCTCGATCTGCCCACTGAGTACCGCCTGTTTCGCCACCGCAGGGTTATGTGTGCTCAGACCGATATGACGAATCGTTCCTGCTTTCTTCAGGGAATGCACATACTCGATAAACTCGCCGTTCACAATCTGGTTCCACTCCGAAAGCTCATCTACAAAATGAATCATGCCCAGATCGATATAATCTGTCCCCATGCGGCACAGCAGATCCTCAAAGGCTGCCCGTGCTTTACCGAGATCCCGGCTGCGTACATACTGGCCATTCTGCCAGGTCGAACCGATGTGTCCCTGAATCATCCAATGATCCCGGCATCCCTTAAGCGCCGCTCCAATATTGGAACGCACCTGGGGCTCTGACATCCAGCAATCCAGGATATTAATTCCCTGTTCCCGACAACAATCCATCACTTCTTGTACTTCCTGAGTGTTATGGCGTTCTAACCATTCTCCTCCCAGGCCGATCTCGCTGACCAGAAGCCCTGTACTGCCTAATGCACGATATTTCATATCAAATTCCTCCTTTGTTATTTTAGAAAATTCATCACTAAGCTCAGAATCGGATTATATTGATTGCAGAAATTGAGCAGCGTCGTCTGCGCGATTCCGTCCGAAAGCCAGTCCCACTTGAAGAACAGAGCTGCCAGAAAGACGACAAGACCAAAGAACCAAACGTTGATTATGCCCAGAACCAGACCCGCCGCACCACCAAGCAGCGCATTCAGGCTATGAATCACCGGCAGCTTGGTCAGAATATTCAGGGCAGCGCCAATCAGATGGGAGACCACAAGCAGCGCCACGAGCAACACCACAACGGACAAGATATTGACCGCCATCGTGGCCAGATACGCCGCCACATATCCGCTCAGCGTCGTGACATGGAGCATCTCATACACCACGCTGTTATCGTTCTGCACGAGCACATCCTTCAGGAACTCCGGCAGGGGCAGGGACTGAATCATGGAAGTATTGCCGCTGCCGCTCATCATCCCCGCAAGGCTCTCTTCCAGACCGCCCTGTATCATTTCCAACAATCCGATCTGCCGCAGAAAGTCCGCCGCATACGGGTACAAAATCTGCGCGAGAATCAGGCAGAGAATCCAGCGCACCGCCTGATACAGCGTCTGCACAAATCCCTTGCGGATTCCGCGAAACAACCCGAACACGATCAAAAAGATTCCCGCGAGATCTAGCACGATTTTTGTTGTTTCTATCATGAGTTTGCCGCCTTCCCTTCTTCCGCGCCCACAATATTCATAACGTACAATGTACTGCCGCCTCTGCGGATCACACGCCGTCCATCCGAAAGAGGATAGAACGCCTGTACGTCTTCTAGGGCATTATAAAACCATTCCGAACGGCCCTTCGTATCTATGCACACATAGCTGCGCCCTTCACCATAGATGATGTGATCTCCCACTGCTTGCAGGAACGAAGGATTCTCCAGCGTCGTATGATACAGTTCGGAGCCATCCATCCCATACAGCACCAGATGATTTTCGAATGACTCCGCCTCATGACTCAGCGCCTCTCCAAAGATGATTCCCAAGAAGCCATCTCCAAAGTCCATAGCCGCAATCTGATTCGTCAGCTGTTTGTTCCACACCTCAGCCGGTGTACCATCCAACCCGAACCCGATAATGCGTCCGTCGCCTGCGGCGATACAGGTATTCCCCTCGATATAAAGATCTGTGATGATCGTATCATCATAAACAAAATTCGCGGAAATACGGTCCGTATAGGTTCCGCCTGATACCGTCAGATCAAAGAACGTCACCCGGCCGCTCAGAGTCGTACTGTCGTACGCTGTATACGCCGTCACAAGACATGTTCCCTCATCGTTCAGAATCGCTGCCATAGGCTGTCCATCCGATGCTCCGGATGTCATTCGCCGCAACACCTGATTCCCCTCATTCGAATACACAAGGATCTCATGCTGCAAAACATCTTCTCCGATCAGGGTAATCCACCCGTTCTCATTGATGTCACCTGTTAAAATAGGATACTGCGTGACTACCTGATAACACAGCCCCTCCTGATTGCAGACAACGGCGCTCTTACCGCCCACATCCATCACCAGCGCATACTCGGACGCCATACACACAACAGGATTCGTCATCTGATACGTAATATTCCAGACCAATGTCTGCGGCGCGGAATACGCGCTGAGCCCATCCCCATCCCCGGACAGCACCAGGTCTCCCAGCACAGCGCTCATTCGCGTATTCTGATCGGACAACTCCCACTGATCCTCTGTCTCCCAGAGCGTATATGCCGTATTATGCCGCAGCATCTCTGAAAACGTATCCGAAAACAGAAGCCCTACCATCAAAACTACGCATAAGGCCGCCAATATGGCCAAAACCGTCCGCTTATACGAACGGCGCGTCCGGCGCCGGGTCTGTTTGCCTTGCAATGTCTTCCGTTCCTTCAGCGGCGCATCTTCCTGAATCTCTTGTGTATCTTCTAAAGCCAGATCGATCTTTTTCCGTTCAGATGGCACCGCAAATAGTTCCTCCGCATCCACTTCTTCTCCCATGGACTGTACTGGAGGCTGCTTTGATACGGGTCTCTCCTCATAATCATCGACCCAGCTAAAATCCGCATCCGACTGTTTCTTCGATTCGGGTTGCTTTTTATTCAACGTATTTGCTCCTTTTCTCTCTGTCTATTTCGAAGGCGTTTCCAGAAGATCATCCCCAGAAGAATGAGCCCCAGCGCTCCGAATAAGGGGTATACCTTTCCCACCAGTGATGAAAATCCCAAGCATCCTATCCCATATCCCAGCCCTACTACCAGAAGAATAGCTCCCTGCGCTGGTACGCCCCGTTCCCGTAAATACCGAATGCACATATATCCATCCGAAACCGCTGTAGTCAGCATGGCACCCCAAAGTACCAGACAACACAGCAAACTCTGCACCTTGCTGTCTCTCAGCATCGCAAAGATCGGAATCTCCATCCCTTTCATTGTATCATAATTTATCAAGGATGCAAGCCCTAATATAAAACTGAGCGCCATTAAAATTCCTCCACCCAGCGCGGCGGCTCCTATGGCTGACTTCCGATCCCGAATCACGCTTTGCATCGTGCAGAGTACCGGGATCAGCGTCAAAAGATTATAGGAAATATAGAGTACACCATCGATCAGAAACCGCATGGATGGAAGTTCCTGCCAGGGAATACTTAGAGGAGCTGTCTGGAGAGATGCGCTCTGAATCATTTCGTACCCAATGCCCCCCAAACAAATCCATACCAGCATAACAATCATGACCGGAACAAGCAGCATATTGAGCCAAATAAGCCCACTCTTGCCCGCCAGGAAAATTCCCATGCTCACACCTGCCATCACAAGCAGTCCCGCATAGAAATTCCATCCCCACTCCTGTTCCATCAGTGCTCCACTGCCGGAGAGCATGGCTCCATATCCAAACAGCATGAAGAGAATTGTCACGGTCTCCATCGCTCTTGCCGGAACCTCTGGCATCAGACGCCGCAGATAGGAAGCATAATCTCTACTCGGATCCGAAAGGACAAGATAGCATATCCCAATAAATAAGAGTCCCGACAGCACAATACTGCCGAGACCCTTTTCTCCGTACTGGGTAAAAAAACGTATGACTTCCTGTCCTGACGCGAAGCCCGCTCCAATGACCGTTCCGACCATCACTGACGACACCTTAAGAAATCCGGGTACACCTTGTTTCATAGCAATCCACCTCGTCCTGTGAGACTTTAGGCCGCGGATCATCAAACAGATGGTATTCGTACTGTTTCGCGAGTTTCTGGCCATTCCAGAAATACATCGCGCGCGCGTCTTCTCTGCCATCCAGCATCATCAATATCGGACAGTCGCCAAAGAAACAGTCATGCAGCGCCCAATACTTCTGCACATCATAGATTCCATGTCCGGGCTGATTCACGGCCCATCCCACAAGCCACAGAGGCGCAAAATGCTCCTGTCTGAGCTGTTCCAGATGTCCTCGCACCGAATAAGAAAACTGAATCCTTCCTCGGCGAAAAGCCTCATTTTCCGCTTCCATCGCGGCCCTTATCACATAATAATGCTCTTCACCCAGAATATATTCCTTTCCAAATAGATAAAAGACTTGTAATTCTCCCGGCTGCGCACTGCAATTCCTCAAAATGTATCGCTCGGTTCTCATATCCAGATAGATTCCCTGACGCACAACGACTCCCCCTTTCCAACATATGGAATAGTATATCACCATAGCCAGCGAGGATTTTGTCATTTTCCCCTGTCAATCCTTAAAAAGTTTTCGACGTTTTCATTGCCTCATACAGCTCCCAGTCCGTCGGATGATGATCCAGTACCAAAAGCAGCCGGACGTCGCGATCCTCCGGAGCTATCATCGTATCCCGATACCATTCGTCATGCCGAATATTATCGCCCCATTCCCGTATGTATCCCATGACCTTGCGCGCCATATAGGCGGTATGCCGGAGATCCGCCAGGCATTCATTCTCGTAAAATCCGACAAACTCTTCCCGTTCCGAATCTCTCAACGCTGCTTCCGCCTTCTGGAAACAGACCGCGCAATCGCCCATTTCCACAAAAGCCTTCTTATACTCCTTTTTCGTAAACGCCCGATACCCGGCCGCGAAATGCCGTACGCCAGCCATGCCGTATGCATGTACCTGTGTCTGCGCCCGGATCAGATTCAGACACTCTGTCTCCTCAGTATCCAATCCGGCTCGTATACAATCCGCCGCGAGTTTCTTCATCCGCGGTTCTGCCACGGCACAGATGCCCGCCAGATGCTCTATCTGCTCTGCCAGCGTTTTTCTGCCCGTCAGCCATTCCATGGCGCCTGCCCTGTCCGCTCCCACTAGAATCTCATGCGCCAGGATCCGAAGATTCTCCGTATACAGCTGCTCTCCCGCGTGATCATCCTCATGCGGTCCGTAAGAAGCGACCGCCTTCGGATATGTCCGATAACAGTGTGCCAGCGCTTCATTCCCTCCGCCGTACTCTTGGACAAACACTTTACTATGACTCGCATCCGATACTGCTTCTCCCACCCAAATCTTACGAATCGCATCCAACATATATACATGCGGTTTCACATTCGAACAGTTGATGATCCAGAAATCCCTTCCTCCATTCTGCAGCACCTGCTGCAGTTCCCGATTGACAAAGTCCACCGAATTGGGCAGCATCGTGATATGATTGGCCGCCTGCAGATCATAAAAGGAGACATGGTAGTAGATCCCCTGTGGTCCCTTCTCCGCCGGATCCGGCATGGAATTCACTCTTTCACAATGCTGGTCCCGGCGCCTTGTCACCATGCGGCCAAACCCATTATCGGCCCGCACCTTGATGATCTGTGAATCCAGCTGCAGATACCCGGCCTCATAGAGTTCCATCACTTCCCCATACAAGTTCGTGCAGAAAACGGGATCCGGGATCGCTTCTCTCACGATGTCCTGTTGTACGCGTATCACTTCCTCGATCATCCGCCCCCGTTTTTCAGGTGTGTCAAATCGACCGCTGGGATCACTATCCCAGAAAGGACAATCTCCCTGTCCCCGGAAGCACAGATTCCATACAACCCGCATCTCCTTCTGCTCTCTGACCGCCTGACGCCACAGCCCGGAAAACAGATCCGGATAGGCCAGATAATCCGCCGGCAGGTCCGGATAGGCTCTGGCAAACATCTCCGCCCCCAATGGTTCTGCGTGGTGATGTGTGATCCATAGTCCCATGTCCGCCGCCAGCTGGCGATTCCTCCGGGATTCATGATCCGTCCCCGGGATCGTGATATTGCCCCCACAACGCAGAAGCGCCTCAAACGCCATCCTCCAGGTACTGTCATGATCCCCGTCCGGATGCCACTTCATGAACAATACCTCATCATTGAAAAACCATCCCCGGAAACGAACCTTCCACTGCGGAGAATGGATCCGGCCTTCCGGCACTTCCACGCTCTCCTGCGGAATAAACTGTTGGCGCATCCAGAACCAGAAGGGCTTGACCCCCAGGTACTGTTCGCTGAGGTACAAAAGCCCGTAGATACATCCCAGATCGGAACCGGCATAGATCCGGATCTCCGTTCTGGTCACCTCGATCCGATACGCCTCTTCCGCCATCTCCTCTTCTAACAGACAAATCTGATTGGACTCCATACGGCTTTCCTTCAGTGTATGCCGCATATCCCGCCGGATCATCTTGATAGCATACTGTACCGGCTTCGTCCCTCTTTCCGTCGTTATTTTTGTACCGCCGTGCCAAATGAACATATCTTCACCTCCTATACGGATAGAAAAACCGGACTCCGAAGAGTCCGGCCTCTTATGTTTCCAGCTTCATGTCTCCGTCCTTGATCCATCCCTTGCGTCTCATGAAGGTGGAAATCCCCAGCGTAAGAATCGCCGGTAAAACGAAGTGCAGTATCAATATCTTCAGAAGAAGAATCCATGGGTTTTCCGCCGCGGACATATCCTGCCATGTCATGAATTGTCCCACGAGTCCCGATGTACCCATGCCCGATCCGGACGGATTATCCGTCATCCGGAACCACATGGTGGATACGGGACCGAGAAGCGCTGACGCCAGCGTAGGCGGAATCCATATGCGCGGATTTCTCACAATATTGGGCACCTGCAGCATAGATGTTCCCAGTCCCTGCGCAATCAGCCCATTAAACCCGTTTTCCTTAAAACTCGCCACCGCAAAACCAACCATCTGACAGCAGCAGCCCACCGTGGCCGCACCACCGGCAAGACCCGACAGCCCGATGATGATCGAAAGCGCCGCGGAACTGATCGGCAATGTCAATACCATACCCATCACCACAGAAACAAGGATACCCATCCAGAATGGCTGCAACTCTGTCCAATCCTTGACCAGTGCGCCGAAAGCATTCATCGCCTCCGATAACCCGGGGCCCACGAGAATCCCGATCCATCCTCCACAGCTAAGCGTCACCATCGGCGTGATGATGATGTCCAATTTCGTCCGGCCGCTGACAAGCCGGCCGATCTCCATCCCCACCAGCGCCGCCACAAAAGCGCCTAACGGATCACCCGGCCCCGAAAGCAGCATCGTGCTGTCCGAAAGCAGCGTACCCGCGGCAAGCTGCGAGGCATAGGCTCCGATGAAACCGACGACGCCTGATGAATACATCACCAATTTCGGCATCTTCAGATTCGCGGCCGTTCCAATCCCGATACCAAACCCAGTGGCATAATTTGCGATCGAACCCACATGGGTAAATACTCGGCCCACCCAGTTATCGCCGATGAGCCCTCCGATCTGCTTCAGGATCAACCCCACAATCAGCGTGCAGAACAGTCCCATCGCCATACCGGACAAACCGTCGATGAGATATCTCTGCATCAGTCTTCTTCCAAGACTCGGCGTCTGTTTTACAGTCGCCTTTTCCTTCACTTCCAATACTCCCTTCCATCCATAGATTTTTTTCATTGGATATGATGGCATTGTACCATACTCCCCGGGCAGATGCAAGACGAAAAAACACCGCGCTGTCCATGACGCGCGGTGTTTTTTCATACCATCCCCTTGCTTTACTGCTCTGCCAAATACCGATCCAAGGCCGCCTGATATACGGCCACATACTCGTCTGCTCCGGCGCCCGTCAGATTGTTCTGGAAGGTTTCCCAGGACTCATCTGTAACACCCGTCATGATCGAGTTGGAGATCATCTCCGTGATCAGGTTGGTCAGATCTGTCAAGTGCAGATTCAGCGTCGTATTCTCTTCCGACGTCAGTGTCACCAGCTTGAACAGATAGTCTGCCGGATAGGTCTCATACACGCCAGCCTCCTCATAGATGTCGTCATACTCCGCCTTCTCCAGACGATAATCCGGGACCTCAAATGTCTCAAAATACCACTCCGCCGGTCCATAGAACAGTGTATTCACGCCCGGCGCATACTGCACGGCTGCCTGATCCCCTTCGGGACCGATCTCTACTTTGCCATTCTCGTTATAACTCCAGACCTCGCCTTCTGGTCCATAGTAACCCTCGTAGGCTGTCTGCGTATCCAGCAGATTGTCCAGCCAGCGGGCGGTAATCTCCGGATACGGGTTCGTGCAAGTGATCAGCGCGCAAGGTGTCGCCACTTCCATTGTGGTATTCATCTTCGCGGAATACCCTTCTGCATTGACGGGAACCATCAGCGTATAGTCATCCTTCACCTCATCAATGCCATGGCTTAACAGCCTCCAACGAGCAATCACGCCAGCCTGCCCTTCCAGAATCTTGCTGTTCACATTCGTAGAATCCTGGGTCAGTACTTCCTGATCCACCAAACCTTCCGTATACAGAAGATTCATCCATTCCAGCGCGTCTCGGAAACCATCCATTCGTGCATTTAACCGAACCTGCGCGTTATCGTCGATAGAAACCCACTTATCATTCTCCGGAACGCCGAAGAATGCGAGACTCATCTTATAAAAATCCGTTAGTACGACTTCCATCGGATATTCATCCGAAGCATCTCCGTTACCATTCGCATCCTCATCTCGAAAGGCACGCAGCACATCCGTCAGTTCATCTATCGTTGTCGGCATCTCCAGACCCAGGTTGTCCAGCCAGGTCTTGTTGATGAAGTCCATATTCCCACTATGAATATCCTGCGCTACGATATAACCGATGGAATACATCTTTCCATCCGAGGCCTTCAGACTTTCTACAATCGAAGGATCCATCGTCACTCTTTCATTATAGATGGGCATATACTCCTCGATCAGATCGTCCAAGGGAATAAAAATACCTTGTACTACGCCGTATTCCTCATCGTCTACTACGTCTCGGTTCATCACGATATCATTATACTCTCCGGATACTAACATCAGATTCAGCTTAGTTGCCCAATCCGACTGTGTCGCCACATCGAAAGTAACATGAATATTGGTTTCTTCTTCTAACTGCTCATAGAACCAGAGATTATCCCAATCAATCTGGTCTGTGTCTCGACAATATTGGAAGATGGACAACTCGATCTTATCATTCACAATCGGCAATCCTTCCGCATTCATGTTCTCCACGCTTCCTCCCTGGGTCGCGTTCTCCTGTGATTCCTCTGCCAGCGCTGAACTTTCTGTCGCAGCGCTGGATTCTCCACCGCCGGAACTGTTGTTGCCGCCAGAACAGCCCATCATGCTTCCCAGCACCAATAGCAGTACCATCAGCAGTGACAATACTTGCTTTTTCATAGCAATCCTCCTTTATAGATATGATATTTATCATAAGCCCGTGGCTCTGATACAGAGTTACATCAGCCCTTGATCGAACCGATCATGACACCCTTTACGAAATACTTCTGCATGAATAGATACAGAATGACCGCCGGAACAGTCGATACAATGATCGCGCAATATTTCACCACATTGGCGATTCGAATCTTCTCCTGCTGATTCTGCATATCATCAAACATTTGCGCAAAATCGGAAGCATTGTAATTCAGTGTCGCCAGAATCTGCCGCAGCACCGTCTGCAGCGGAAGAATATCTGTATCCGTCATATACACCAAGCCAGTATAGTAATCATTCCACTTACTTACACCATAGTACACGCTCAAAACCGCGACGATCGTGGCACTCAAGGGCAACACAATCTTGAAGAAATACTGAAAATGACTGGCGCCATCAATGGAAGCCGCCTCATATAGCTCATTAGGAATTGAGGTCTGGATATAGGTTCTGGCCACCATCAGGTTCCATACGGATACCATTCCCATAAGAATCATGATCCATGGACTGTTATAGAGTCCCAGGTCTCGCATCCAAAGAAAGGTAGGAATCAACCCGCCGCTGAAAAACATGGTAAAAACAACCAGAAAATTAAATATGCCCTTCCCCAGGAACCTTCTGGAAAGCCCGTATGCCATCGTCAAGGTAACCATTACAGAAAACACTGTGCCTGCCAGAGTATAAATAATCGAATTCAAGTAGGATCGCCATAGCTGACCATACTCGAAGATTGCCTCATATCCCACCCAGGAAAAATCCACCGGTACAAATAGTACTTCTCCCTGTGTGACTGCGTATGGATCGGATACCGATGAAATTAAAACCACATATAAGGGATAAATCACAAGAACCAATACTATAATCCAGATGATCATGTTGACGGTATAGAAGATCCGATCCGATGTCGTATCCTTAATCTTATTGCGCGTCACACCGCTCTTTTTCTCTTTGTTCATACCGCACCTCCTAGAACATGCTCACAGATCCGAGTTTCTTGGCCACTGTATTGACCGTGATGATCATGACAAATCCGATCAGGTTCTGGAAAAGTCCGATGGCCGCTGTATACGAATACTTCGCCTGTCCAAGCCCCACATTGTACACATATACGCCGATAATATCCGATGTGGCAGTATTGGAACCTGTCTGCAGAAGCAGCGCCTTCTGCGTGTCTCCTCCCATGATACTGCCGCAGTTTAAAATCAGCATCATCACTGCGATGGGCAAAATCGAAGGAAGATCGATATGCCGAATCTTCTGCATCACGCTGGCGCCGTCCAGCGTCGCCGCCTCATAGATTTCCTGATCCACGCTGGTCAGCGCCGCAATGTACAAGATGGTGTTCCATCCAGCGGACTGCCAGATGCCGCTGGCGATATATACGGTTCGGAACCATCCCGCCTCCGCCATGAAGTATATGGATTCCCCTCCCAAGAAAGTAATGACCTGATTGATCATTCCCGTGGAAGGCGACAAAAAGATATACAGCATGCCAGCCATGACCACGGTAGAAATAAAATGCGGAATATAAATGACAGTTTGTGTAAACTTCTTAAAACGTTCCTGCCGGATTCGGTTCAATAAAAGAGCCAGAATAATAGGAAATGGAAAACTCCATAACAGGCTATACACATTCAGAAGCAATGTATTCAGTATCAGACGACCGCAATAATAGGATTGAAAAAACG
>CALBGL010000118.1 GCA_937892735.1 uncultured Clostridia bacterium
GTAAGCACCTCAAAAAAGAAATTATACGCAAATCTCTGACTCCCCTTTTCAGAATTTCCATATGGCGTATAAAATGAAGGCGCCTTTCCGTCCCCGTGTACCTCGATGAGGAGATTTATACGCAGCTCCGCGATTTCCCACTCTTAGAATCTCCGTTTTGTGTATAGAGTAAGCACCTCAAAAAAGAAATTATACGCAAATCTCTGACTCCCCTTTTCAGAATTTCCATATGGCGTATAAAATGAAGGCGCCTTTCCGTCCCCGTGTACCTCGATGAGGAGATTTATACGCAGCTCCGCGATTTCCCACTCTTAGAATCTCCGTTTTGTGTATAGAGTAAGCACCTCAAAAAAGAAATTATACGCAAATCTCTGACTCCCCTTTTCAGAATCTCCATATGGCGTATAAAATGAAGGCGCCTTCCCGTCCCCGTGTACCTCGATGAGGAGATTTATACGCTGTTCCGCGATTTCCCTCTCTTAAAATTCTCGTTTTGCGTATAGAGTGAAGGTGTGCCCCGTCCTTATAACTCTCTCCTCAAAGATGGGTCAGGCTTCCACATCCAGCGGAAGCCTGAGTTAATAAGGAGAAAATAAAAGTCAGGCCATATATTGACCTGACTCTTATTTTTGTACGGGGCTCCTTTACATTAAATTTTAGGAGCGAGCCTTTGCCTGATTTCGATAATCGCGGGGAGATATGCCCACCAACTTGCGGAATGTTTTAGAAAAATACAGAGGGTCATCAATTCCCACAGAGTATGAAACCTCCTGAATAGAAATGTTGGTGTCTCGCAGCAGAGACTGTGCGTTTCGGATTCTTGTTTTCTGCACATATTCGGAAATCGTCATGTCCATCTCGGCCTTAAAAATTCGGGAAATATAAGAACGGCTGTAACTGACGTGCTGACAGAGCGTATCCATATCAATGGGAAGATAGAAATTTTGATCGATGAATGCCGTGATTTTTGCGGCAATAGATTCCTCGGGCTCCGGTAGAGCTGCTTCTTGGTTGCGCAGAGCAAGATCAATTTTATAAAAAAGCGTATATAGAGCTCCAATAGCGCAGAAGCGATACGGATCACTTTCATCTCCAAGTGCGTTGATTACTTGATACATGGCGCGTTGTAAAGAATCATTCAAAATTCCGTTTAACACATAATGATCGTGAGAGATGTGGATGCTGTTAAGAAAACGCGGACAGAGGGACGAATTAAATGCAACCCACATGATCTCCCATGGATCTTCTGGATCTGCCCAGTAATGATGAAGATGCAGCGGAAAGAGAAAAAACATATCTCCGGCAGCTAGCGGGATAGCGGGATGTGAATCCTGCTCCAGATAACCCTTGCCAGATAATACCACCACCAGTTTATAGGTATCGAGCACTCGAGGACCAATATTATGGGATGCGGTACACTTACGATGCCCAGCCCAGGAGATATGGATGTCCGCGGGTGAGGAGAAAGAGGAATCCTTTGGTAATGTATAAAAATATTGAACCACAGAATCTTCCAATTTCAGCACCTCCTTTTGAAAGCATTTTAACACGAAGAAGGGAGAATTACAAGCCTTTGTTATGGTAACACCCGAAAGGAATTCGTCATAAAAAGGTAAGAAAACCTTCATTGAACCTCAAAAACATCTATGCTATAATAGGCGTGGCTTGACAAATTTCGGCACTGCAGTTTCTAAGCCACGCCCCGAGATGGCTCTTTCCAGAGCCGTCTCCGACAATTCTTGGGATCGATAGGCTTGACAAATTTCGGCACTGCAGTTTCTAAGCCACGCTGCGAGATACTAAGAGCAGAGCAAAGGAGGACAAAATGAAAAAAATAATTACGTGGGCATGTATCTTTGTTTTGGCAGTATCACTGGTGGGCTGTCAGTTTCTCGAACAGGAGAGTTCGCAGCAGGAAAGCAGGGCGCCCGAAGAAAGTTTCGCGGTGGAAGAAAGCGCAGCGGCGAACAGTTCTCAGGAAGAAAGTTCTGTACTAGAAGACAGTTCGGTGCCAGAGGAGAGTGAAAGTTCGACCGTAGAAGAAAGTTCGGAAGTGGAAGACAGTCAAGTCGAAGAGGAAAGCAATGCGGTGGAAGAAAGCAATGCGGTGGAAGAAAGCGCAGCGGAAGAAAGCAGCGTTTCGGAGGAGAGCTCCATGATGCAAGCCTATATGGGTATTATTGAAAGTCTTACAGAACAGTATGGAGAGGGCGTTATCGGATCATCGAGTCTGGATGGACAGAGCGTGATGACGGGTTTGGGCATCGTTCGACTTCTGGATATGAACGGAGACGACGTACAGGAGCTCTATTGTGCGTTTTCTCGCGAAAATGCGGCATTCCTTGATTATCAGCAGATCTATCAGTATCAGGATGGAGAAGCGATTTTGGCATTTGAGGGCCCCATTAGCAACAATGGTACCGACGTGTCGCCTATGACGGAACTGATCTATAAGGGCGAGGACGTATATCTGGCAGATGGACGTCCATTGTCGTTAGATGGCCAGTATTTGCGTGTAACAGAAGGCAGTACGGAAGTCATGTTCTGCTTTGAGTCCGGTTATATCAGTGAGGATGAAAAGTTCTATATTAACGATGAGGAAGTGACAGAGGAGGAGTATCAGGAAGCGATCAGTATTTTCTTAGAAGATGCAACGGTGGTTGACATTTGGTACTATGGGGATTATAATGCGGATACGGGCTTTGGGGTGGATCCTATGAATCTGCAGCGCACACAGGACGTGATCGCGGAAATCCAGGCCGGAATATGATTCAGAAAAGGAAGATTTAGACATGAAGAAGTGGGTACTGCTTTTATTGACGTTACTCCTCGTGATTCCAGGATGCGCGAGTAATGAAAGCTCCGGGAATAATCCTGTTGTGACAGTGAAGATGGCGGATGGAGGCACGTTTCAGGTGGAGCTCTATCCGGACACGGCGCCTAACACTGTCAATAACTTTATCAGTCTGGTGGAGAGAGGCTTTTATGACGGCCTGACCTTTCATCGCGTGGAGCAGGGGCTTCTGATCCAGGGAGGCGATCCGAACGGAAATGGGACAGGCGGTCCTGGGTATACGATTCAGGGAGAGTTTCCTAACAATTCTTTTGAGAACGATTTGAAGCACACGGAAGGCGTGATATCCATGGCGCGCGCCATGGATCCCGATTCAGCAGGCAGCCAGTTCTTTATCTGCCTGACAGATCTGCCGAGCTTGGACGGAGATTACGCGACCTTTGGTAAGGTTATCAGCGGAATGGATGTGGTGCAATCCATTGCGATCGGAGATGTGATGGAGAGTGTCACCGTGGACACCCAAGGAGTCGATTATCCAGATCCTACCACCAATTCATAAACAAAATGCCGATGTATGAGAAAGATACATCGGCATTTTGCGTATTATGAGATTAGGATTCAGAGGCGCCGCCGCGTAAGATCAGACGATCCTCATAGAGAACATAGCTCCCAGGGCAGTCAAAGTGGGCTTCCCAGCTGCGCTTTTTCGTAAAAAGCGTAATGGGGAAGGAAAGGGCGTGATCCACGTGCAGAACCGCGTGGTGAAGCGCTCCTGCTCGCCAGAAGAGATCCAGCGTGATGCTATGAGGCGCCCGGAGTCCGATGATGGAACCATTTTGCCAGGACTGCGCCGTCGGCAAAGCCGGCAGGAGATGGATTTCCCGCTCTCGCGTTTGCAGTAGGAGCTCCGCAATCCCTGCGCACGCGCCGAAATTGCCGTCAATCTGAAATGGCGGATGCGCGTCGAATAAATTGGGATAGGTGCCGCCGCCTGTCAGATGTACTTCTTCGCCGGCCGGCACAAGGCGAAGCTGCTGTTTTAGCAGAGACAGCGCGTGATCACCATCGCGCAGGCGTGCCCAGAGATTGATTTTCCACCCCAGGCTCCAACCGGTCCCCTCGTCGCCGCGGATTTCTAACGTGCGTTGGCAGGCTCGCGCCAGGGCAGGTGTGGTATCCAGCGTGATCTGATGTCCGGGATAGAGCCCATAGAGATGGGAAATATGGCGATGATGAGGATCTTTTTCCTTATATTCTTCCTCCCATTCCAGTAATTGACCGTGGTGCCCCATTCGTTCTCGCTGGACAAGAGGCAGCTTCTGTCGAATTTCGGCGGCCTCGGGCTCGGATTGCCCCAGCGCGTCCAGCGCCTGCAAGTAATGTTCCCAGACTTCTCGCAGAATACTTTGACTCATAGCCGCCTCCCGCGCAACTTTACAGGTTTGTCCCTCATAGAGGAAGACATTTTCGGGGGAGGTGGCGGGAGAGAGAACATACCGGCCTTCATCATTCAGGATGATCTGATCCAGATAAAATAACGAAGCCGCGCGCAGGACAGGGAGAGCTTCCTTTTCCAGAAAACAGATATCATCTGTATAAAGATAATGATCCCATAGATGACGACTCAGCCAGCCAAAGGACATGTTCCAGAACGCGCAGCCAGAGAATCCCTTGCGGCCTTCGCCGACGGGGTTCGTCAGGCCCCAAAGGTCAGTGTTGTGATGAGAAACACTGCCGCGGGCATGATAAAGAACCTGCGCGGTATGAGCGCCTTTCTGAAGCAGAAGGCGAATCAGGGAGAAGAGGGGAGCTGTGAGTTCAGACAAGTTGCAGGGTTCCGCAGGCCAGTAGTTCATCTGCGTATTGATATTGATCGTGTAGTTGCTGCTCCAGACAGGACGCAAAAGGTGGCTCCAGATTCCCTGTAGGTTAGCGGCCTGGGTGTCAGGGCGGGAGGAAGCAATCAGGAGATACCGGCCATAGTGAAATAAAAGGGCATATAATACCGGGTCATCCTGTGTCTTGGCAAAACGACGCAGACGCTCATCCGTGGGCATATCCTCAGCCGCGGCCGAGAGATTTAGCGCTGTACGGCTATAGTAAGGAACATATTCTGCCAGATGACGTTTGAAAAGCTCGGCGGAGGGGTAGCGCAGAAGCCCTTCGATATCCTGTTCGCACAGCGCTTTTTCATCGGCTCCTTCGGTTTCCGGATCTTTGAAAGGCCCATTCCAGCTGGTTCTCAGCGCAATCAGTATCGTGACGGTATCGGCTCCTTCGATCTGGATCGAATTCGTGTCTTCGGTCAAGATTCCGCCAATACAGCGAGGAACAGCAATCAGGCGAGCGCGCATGCCCAGATGTCCTTCTGGGCCTTCCCAGAGGATCGGTTCTTCCGCGTCATGAATATAACTGGGCTCCACATGAGCGGGACAACGCAGATCCGCCACAAGGCGGCCCCTTTCTGTGTGAACCTGGTGTCGGATCGGGGCGTCAAAGGAAAGGCGCAGATGAATCTTCCCAGGACGATCCGCTGTGAGACGGATAATGATGCCCTGATCAGGATAGGAGGCAAAGTATTCCCGAATAAAATGAGTATGGCAGGATGTGAAGGAGACTCTGGCAGAAGCCGTATGCAGATCTAACTCCCGCTGATATTCAGAGATATCCCCCAAATCGAAAAATTCAAGATGAAGATTGCCGGCGGGCATATAAGAATCAGTGAAGCTGCCCAGCATATGGGTCTCGATTTGTTCCTGTGCACGGAGAAATTGATGATTCGCCACGAGACGGCGGCATTCATCGAGCTGCGCGGTATCCACGGACAGATCCGTCTCGCGCGGATAGCCGGACCATAGCGTATCCTCATTGAGAGGAATGTGTTCCAGGCAGGGCTCACCCCATATCATGGCGCCCAAGCGGCCGCTGCCAATTGGCAGAGCTTCTACCCAGTGTTCGGCTGGTTGACGGTAATAGAGTCTGTGTGCTAGATCGGTTGTATTCATTAAGAGTCCCCCCTTCATTTTTTCGCAAGTTACGCTCAGTATATCATAAAACCTTTTGAAAATCCAGTTGCAAATCCGTAAGAGGGTGCGTATAATGAGAGCCAAAAGGAGGAGTTTCTATGGCATTTTCAGATCAGGAGTTATTTGATATTTTAGAAGAAGATGGAACGCCTAGCGGACAGCAAAAGCCTAGAGCACTTGTGCATCAGGACGGCGATCTGCACGGCGCCAGTCATATCTTTATTGTACGCGAAAAAGAAGGCAGCATGCAGGTTCTTCTGCAAAAGAGGAGCCAGAACAAAGATTCCTTTCCAGGGTGTTGGGATACTTCCAGTGCAGGACATCTGGATGCGGGCGAGGGATTTGACGAGGCGGCGCTCCGAGAATTAGAGGAGGAACTGGGAGTCACCGGTATCACACCCCAGTTTCTGTTTGTACAGCGCCAAGACTATACGAGTCATTTTCATGGAAAGATCTTCCATGATCGAGAAATCGATCATGTTTATATTTTATATCTGGATTGGCCAGAAGAAGCGTTTTGTCCTGAAGAGACGGAGATTGAGGCAGTACGATGGATGGACATGGAGGATGTGCGAGCGGCGCTTAGGCGCAGAGACCCGGCCTTTTGTCTTGCTCCGTCGGAATACGAAACACTATTGCGGTATTTCCCGGCACATTCTTGAAAAGATAAAAAGTGGACTCAAACTATCCTGGAAATTCCTCAGACGGTATAGTCTAAAATTTCGCAGCGTACTACACCGTTTTCAAAGAGAAAGGGGAATGTTGCTTGTTCTTTTTTCAGAGGGGTGTATAATAAAAGAAGGTAGATGATAGAAGGAGGATGCGAGGCATGGAAGATTACGCAAATGAGGATATACGACACCTGCAGGAAGAACTCTTGGCATTGATGCCTGTCTGGAATTACAGAATTGCGAAACCCTTTAAACAGATGTTAGATGAGGGTGTGAGTCTTGAAATGTATTACTGTATACAGACACTGCGTTGGTATGGAGGGACGCTCACCATGTCTGAATTGGCCAGATACGTGCGTATGCCCAAACATCAGATGACGAAAATGGCGGATCGATTGATTGCGCATGAGTTTGTGAAACGCGTATACGATGTGGACGACAGGCGCGTCATCCGACTGCAGATCACGGAGAAGGCTTTAGCCTATATTGATCATTTCTTAGATGAGGACGCGGGATGTTTCAGAAAACTTTTCGAAAACATGACAGAAGAGAACCGGGTTCGTTTCCAAGAAGCGATGAAGGCAATGATCGACATACTGATTGAACTACCACAGGCCTAAGCGGCCAAGGCAGATGGCTTTTAATCGCAGCTATAAGCCGCTTGCAGAAATGCAGGCGGCTTGATTACGTAATGACAGCTAGATAAGGAGAACAAAATAGCTTTTGTACTGTAAGGCAGATGTGTGGGATAATATGCCGGTGCAAAAAGGGAAAAATAATCTTTACAAGTTCTGATGTCGGCATAAAAGGTTAATGGTGCATTGATTTTTAGTATGGACTGTAATGAGATTGTAAGAAGCGGCTGCTATACTAAAATCACAAAACAGATTTGGAGGTTTTAGATATGGCAATACTGGAAACAAAGGATTTACGAAAGATATATGGAAGTGGAGAAAACGAAGTTCACGCTTTAGACGGTGTATCTATTTCCGTGGATGAGGGCGAATTTGTCGCTGTGGTCGGTACTTCCGGCAGCGGTAAATCCACATTGCTCAATATGATCGGCGGATTAGACCGCCCCACTTCGGGAAGTGTGACGATCCGTGGCAAAGAGCTTTTGAAAATGAAAGACGAGGAATTAACGATTTTCCGCCGCAGGAATATCGGCTTTGTCTTTCAGAATTACAACCTGCTCCCCGTCCTCAATGTGTACGAAAATATTGTGTACCCTATCGAGATTGACGGAGCGAAAGCCGATACGGAGTTTGTTCGGCAGATCATTCATACACTTGGACTGGAAAAGAAGCTCAAAAATATGCCGAATAATCTGTCTGGCGGTCAGCAGCAGCGTGTAGCGATTGCCCGTGCATTGGCTACCAAGCCCGCTATTATCCTTGCTGATGAGCCGACTGGAAATCTGGACTCTAAAACAAGTATGGATGTCATCTTGCTTATGCAGTCTATCAGCAAGAAGTTCCATCAGACCACGATTATGATTACACACAACGAAGAAATTGCTCAGATGGCAGATCGGACAATCCGCATTGAGGACGGGAAAGTTGTTTCGGGAGGTGTCAGATATGCACGCTAACCGAAATAAAGGAGCAATTAAAAAGGTTGAACAAGGGATGATGAAAGCAAACCGCACCCGTAACCTGTTTGCGGTGTTTGCCATTGTTCTTACGACCTTTATGATTACCACGGTTTTCAGCTTGGGCATTAACTATATGGAAAATATGGAGCTAATGCAGGTGCGTACCGCAGGCACAAGCGCCGATGTGTCTCTTGCGCTGCCTACAACCGAGCAGGAACAGCAGATCAAATCTTTGGATTATGTGAAAACAATCGGTACGCAGTATATGATCGGCTCGGTTGCTGAGAAAAATGATGAGGGGCGTGAGCTTTCCATTGCGCTTCAATATTACGATACAATCGAATGGGATAATCACTATCAGGACGCAATCAACAATATTAACGGTTCCTATCCCACGCAGGAAAATGAAATTATGCTGTCTGAGGACGCCCTTGCACAGCTTGGAATTGAAACGCCGACGCTGAATATGGAGATACCTCTATCCTATTATGATAAAAATGGTCAACAGGAAAGAACTTTCACTTTAAGCGGCTGGTTTCATTCTTATACAGGTGTGGGAATGGGTTTCGTATCAGAAAGCTACTGCACAAATGCAGGATACACTTTGCAGGAGGACGGTGTTCTTTCCCTTTCTCTGAATAAAATGCCAGATGATTTTTGGCATATTCAGGACGATGTGCAGTTAAATGAAGAGCAAGCCTTTCACGGCGCGGTTTCTATGAGTTCTTCGGGTGGCTCGGTAATTGCAATGGTCATTTTTTTGGTACTGTTTATTATCGGCAGCGGCTATCTGCTGATTTATAATGTCCTGTATATCTCGATTGCAAAGGACACTCGTTTTTATGGGCTGATGAAAACGATTGGTACGACACAGGCACAGATTAAAACACTTGTAAAAAGGCAGGCGCTTACATTCGCCTGCATCGGCATCCCTATTGGTATCGTATTAGCCGCAGCAACATCATTCGGAATCGTTCCAATGTTCTTGCGGCAAGGATTTATAGAGGGCAAATCGGCTATGGACGCCGAGGTGTTTTTCCACCCGTCCATTTATATCCTATCCATTCTCTTTTCTGCCATAACGGTTTGGACCTCGTGCAATGCCCCTGCGAAAAAGGCAGCGAAGATTTCCCCGGTAGAAGCCCTGCGATACCAAAATTTCACACCCTCGAAAAAGAAAAGCAGGAACTCAACAAATGGCGGCAAGCTGTCTGTGATGGCGTTTCATAATGTTTTTCGGGATAAGAAGCGGGCAATCCTTGTATTTATGTCTTTGTTTATGGGTATTACCGTAATCTTAGGTGTAAACGGAATAGTCGGAAGTATCAAAGGCGAAAATTTTATAGAGGAATATTACGATTACAACTTTGAGTACATGGATACCCAATTTACGCAATACGAGCGTGACACAAAAGAACTTCCGCAGTTTGATGAGCATTTTATAGAGCAGATTGAGAACATTGACGGTGTTAAAAGTATAACGATTGGAAAAACCATTTGGGCTGCCATTGATTTTGACGAAGCCGCATTAGAAGAATTTATGCGGATGAAATATGAGGACAGCTCCTATATGGCAAAAGGTATATCCTATGAACAAATGGTCGATGAGTTGCGGGAATATGCTAACGCCGGCGAATATGGCTGTTATGTTACAACGCTCGTTGATTACAATGCGTTGGAAGAATACAATCAAAATCACGATACGCCGATTGATATTGAAGCATTTAGGCGTGGAGAATTTGCGATTGCAGGAATGGATAACGAGCAGTTTGCACCGAATGCCAGATTAGTCGGGAAAACGCTGACGCTGACTGCAGACAGTGCGGACGGTAAGCCGATAGATTTCCCTATTGGCGGAGCTTTTACTTTTGACGACTATTCGAACACTCTTTCTGATAGCATAGACCGACGCAAAGACATTGAGATCGTACCCAATGTTATATTTGTCAGTGAAGCGGGTATGGAACGCTTCACGCAGGAGGCGATTATTTCAGGTATCGGCGTAGATATTAAGGATATGAGCGAGTTGGAACAAATAGACAGGGAGCTTCAATCAGTCAACAGCACATTGACCGCATCAGAGTGGCAATTTAACAGCCCTGTTGCTGAACTGGAAGTATTTGACCAGATGTTTTACTCGATCAATCTGTTAGGGAATGGTGCTGCCATTCTGCTGATTGTGCTTGGTTTACTCAACTTTGTGAATGTTATGCTCACTGGAGTTATTGCAAGGAAAAATGAGTTTGCCATTATGGAAAGTATTGGGACTACCAAAAAGCAGATCAGAAAGATTTTGACACTCGAAGGCGGTATTTATGCGTTTATCTCTACCATACTGATTATGACTTTGGGTAATGCTTTCCTATTGTTGGTGGCAGACGCAGTGCCGAGTATCGTAAACTACGCAAAGTTTGAGTACCCTGTTTTGTTGGTAGTCTGCCTGATTGCGGCGATCTTCGTGATTTGCCTGAGTGTCCCGGCGATTATTTACAAGGCAACTTCTAATGAAACAGTCATTGAACGACTGCACAATTTTGAAAACTAAGTATATTTGCGGGGCGGGCGCAGTACTGCTGCGTCTGCTCCTGCAATTCTGTATATTGAGGAAAGGTGGTGTACGTTGCGGTTATGGCAAATATCTTTTTACTGGAAGATGACAAGATTTTGAGCAAAGGGATTTCCATTGCTCTGGAAAAGGATAAGCATACCGTTACAGCCGTTTATGGCTATATAGAAGCATTGCAGACCTATCAAAGCCAAAGGTATGACTTGTTTCTGCTCGACATTAATTTGCCTGATGGCAGTGGAATGGAGCTTTGTAAAAAAATAAGGGAGACTTCTGAAATCCCCATCCTGTTTTTGACTGCGAATGATACGGAGCAGGATATGCTGGAGGGTTTTGGCGTTGGCTGTGATGACTATATTCCTAAACCCTTTTCGATTGAAGTTTTGCGGAAAAAAGTACAGGCTGTCTTAAAGCGGACAGGCGGCGGAAAATCCCATATTCGATATAGAGATTTAGAAATGGATACAGATAAATGCCTTGTTCTGCTGAACGGAGAAGAAGTACATCTTACCTCAACGGAGTACAAGCTGCTCTGCTATTTGATAGAAAATAAAGGCAGGATTGTGACCAAAGCTATGCTTTTGGAACAGCTTTGGGATATAGACGGGAATTTTGTTGATGAGAATACGGTGCGAGTGAATATTAAGCGGCTGCGACAAAAACTAAACGATGATAAACAGGAATACATTGTAACGGTTTTTGGTATGGGCTATACCTTTGGAGAATGATGATGAAGCATTTTGGAGTTTATCGAAAACTGATTTTGATGGCAGGTACTGTCATAGCGGCGATATCTGTTGGCGCTTTACTTTTTATGGAAAGCACTCCTACCCTTATACTTTTTGTCATTTGTTCCTTTGCGATTTTATGCGGCTTATTGTTTTTGCTCGACTTCCTGCATAACCGCTACCACGATGATTTATTAGAGCAGATCACGCTGCTGATAGAGGCTTTGGTAGAACAGCAGGAACGGATTGTTTTTCCTGAAAATGAGGATACACTGACTGCCCGCTTACAGCACCAGCTTTTGAAGCTCCGCAACATTTTAACAGCGCAAAATCAGATGTTGGCACAGGAAAAGGAGCAAATCAAGACGCTGATCTCAGATATTTCCCACCAGATCAAAATGCCCGTGTCGGCGGCGAATACCTTTGCACAGTTACTGGACGACAAAGAATTGTCCGATGAGGAACGCAGCGAATATATTGCCACTTTGCAGACTTCCCTTGAAAAGCTGACCTTTTTGACAAACAGCCTGATTAAAATGTCCCGCCTGGAAAGCGGTATTATCAGACTGAAGCTAGAAAAAACCAGCTTGAATGATATTGTCTTACAAGCGGTAAAAACTGTTTATGCAAAGGCGAAGGAGAAAAACATAACGATTACCTTTGACTGCGAACGGCAATTTGAGGCACTGCTTGATTATAACTGGACAGCGGAAGCCATTACCAATGTTCTTGATAACGCTGTGAAATATACTCCAAATGGAGGGCTTGTTGGATTAGAGATCACAGAATATCCGTCCTATTTGCGGCTTGATATTTCCGATAATGGTATCGGAATACCCGAAGAAGAACAGGCAAAGATTTTCGGCCGGTTTTACCGTGGAAAGCAGTCAGCAGGTATTGATGGTGTGGGAATCGGACTATATCTTACCCGTGATATTATTAAGAAGCAAAGTGGGTATATTAAAGTCATTTCTGATAAGAATGGAAGTATTTTCTCATTGTTTTTGAAAAAGCAATAAATTGTATTGCGGAATGAATTTTTGAAGTGTAAAAATTCCATTACTCTAATGATTGAAAAGAAGCGATATCATTATATTAGAGTTAAATGATTCGGATATATAGCATAAGCGATCCCAAAGTCTATCTCAAAACAGTCACATAATATATGTTGTCTGATCACTTGACAGGAGAGTTTTTGCTTTGCGTATGGATGCGTTCATAAAAAAGTTGCGTTTTAATCCAATGGATTTCGGAACAGATATTGAAAAATGGCGTTTTACCCTACATAATAATGTGTATACACACATAAATGAATCTTTGTTGCAGAAGAAACTCAAAGGTAATATTGAAAATATCTTTGCCAAAAGACAGAATAAAGCAATGTCTGAAAATGGACAAATAACGGACAAAACACAGATTTTGCCTTCTGCTATAAAAAAACAAACCCGCCTGAATATTGGCTTATTCAAGCGGGTTTCTCAAGCAGAGGAAGTAGGACTCGAACCCACGACATTCGGTTTTGGAGTTTCAAATGCTTTCCATCTCTATTTTTCTTGCAGTTTACAAAATGGCTATCTAAAGCCATTTTTTTGTTATTGTTCGGAAGAGGGGAACTCTTCTAACCCCTAATTTCACCTTGTTTTTCTAAAAACTATCCCCAAATTATCCCCAAGTTATCCCCAGGAATACAAGCCGTTATCCGGTACTATTTTTCATTTTGGAGGTCAATAAATCTTCTATTGCCTCCGCTGCCTTTTCGTTGGCAGATTTAATCATATGAGCGTATATGTTCGTTGTGGTTGACGTCTGGGAATGTCCCAATCTGCCAGCCACCGTTCTAACGTCAACGCCGGAGGCGATCATTAGACTGGCGTTGGTATGCCGTAAGGATTTTAAGGATCTTCCTTCTATACCAATCTTTTTCAAGAAGCCCTTAAACCATGCGCTTACCGTGTCCGGGAAAATCGGAGCGCCGTTTCTTTGTGTGAATATTCTTTGCGTATTCTGCCAATTTGCTCCCATTGCAATCCGCTGTATATTTTGCGCGTGCTTATGATCCTGAAGAACCTCCATCACGACATGAGGAACTTTATCTACTCTAACGGAACTTTCTGTTTTAGGCGTTGTCGTGGTAATCCCTTTGCCCGATGTATAGACGCTATTATTTCTGATTCTGATTATATCATTTTCAAAATCAATGTCCGACCATTCCAGGCCGCACAATTCGCCTCTCCTCATGCCGGTATATAGCAAAATATAAATCATGGCTTTATGAGTTGGGCTTTCATCGTTAATTTTTTGAAGAATGTAAATAGCCTCTTCATCATCAAAATACTCTGCCTCTTTCCTCTCCACCCTAGGAGCCTTCACCCTGGAACAGGGATTCGAGGGAATTACCTGCCATTGCACAGCCACTTGAAGAATAGCCGAAATAAGCCTGTGATAATGGAGGATTGTCCTGGAAGAAAGGAGATTTTCTCTGGAAGCATGCGAAAAGGCTTCTGCGAGAGTAAGACCTAAATAAGATGAGATTTTGCTTGCGGAGTCAAAGGAAACTCTCTGGCCATCTCTGGCAGCGCGAAAAGTTGAAGCGCTAACCCCTGCAATCCGCGCCGCTGAGGCTAAGCTGATTTGACTTTCCTTAAGCGTGGCGGCAATATTTATTTTGGCAATGTAACCACGTTCACGCCGAAGACCAGGTTCGGCGAGGTTATTTTCAAATTCAAGAATATGTTGAGGTTGAAGGCGGTCAAGGCGTATATGTCCAAGCGCGGGAAGAATCCTCTCCAATAGATCATTATACCTTGCAAAGGTACTGTCTTTTAGCTGGGGTTCTGCATACTTCTCCCGCCAGACGTCCACGAAATCGGCGAACTTGATAGAACCATCCAGGACAGCCCCAGTTCGGCAGCGTTCTTCAAATAGAACCGCCTGGCGCTGAACTTCTTTTTCGATCTGCTTTTCCGTCATGCCGGGAGAGGGCTTCCAGGTCATGGACCTTTTAATCTGTCTTCCCGTTATGTCTAAACCAGCAGAAACAACGATCCTATAAGAATTTCCACGTTTTTCAATGCTTGCCATGAGTAAACCTCCTCTCCTGGCTTTCTCACCTTAAGACAATTTGACAGGCAACCGCTCTCCCCAGAATATGAATTTCCTCAAGTTCCGATCCACTATAGACCATAGGCGGGAAAGCTGGGTTCTCTGGATTTAAAATGAGTTGATTTTGATCTGGGTAATAATAGACGCGTTTCAATGTGACCTCATCACCTATCGCAACGGCAGCAATTTCCCCGTTGTCAACGGCTTCTTGCTTTCGAATAAAAACAAGGCTCCCGCTCCTGATTCCTGCATTTATCATACTATCCCCATCAGCTATAAGGGCAAAATCAGCATGAACACTATCGGAAACAGTGGTGAAAGTTTCGTATTCCGGGTTGATGATGATAGGCTCCCCGCATGCGATCTCTCCCAGGAGAGGGATCTTGCGCTTGTGGACTTGCAATAGGGAAGGATGAGGGAGAGGATCCGAAGAAGTTTTTTTATCCGCCTCTTTCCTGGATTCTGTAAACCCCATAAGATAGGCGGGGCTACAATCAAAAATTTCTGCCATCTTTTCCAATACACTTCGTTTTATATTGTCAACTCTTCCGTTTTCATACTTGGCCACGGCGGACCCTTGTATTCCAAGCATAGAGGCAAGCTCTTCTTGTGTTAAACCTGCGGCTTTTCTTTCGAGTTTAATAATTTCACTCGTCTTCATGGTTGATACCTCCTTTCCATTCCGTCCTAATAATACAATAAATTCGTACAACTTGCAAGCAAATTAACAACTTTTGTCTTGAATTTCATATTTCCGTCTTGACAAGACTGAAACTGAATGATAGAATAAAGTTGTCTTAAAAAGACGGAAGGAGGATTGCAATGAACAAAAAAGGGCTTCGCTCTGTTATGGCGCTATACGGTGACACCTGTCAAGATCTCGCGCATGTTCTTAATATTGCTCGTTCGACATTATCGGCAAAAATGAACGAAACAAGAGGCGCGGAATTTACTCAATCTGAAATCACCACAATTAAAGCGCATTACAGCCTAACTCCAGAACAAGTTAGCGATATTTTTTTTAATCAAATTCCGTCTTGAAAAGACGGTTAGGAAGGAGCTGAACAAGCATGACAGAACAGGAAAGAAAACAAGAGCTTGAGGAAGTACAGGCCATATGTACGCCACCGGCGGGAGAAACGCCCAGGCTTCCCCGGATGAGGATGGCCAAGCAGGCAGCGGAAGAGCTGAAAAAGCTGGACCCGGGAACCTACCTAACGGAACCCGTACTCCGCCGCCTGATGAAGGAGAGGCGCATTCCCTATGTGCAGATCGGAAGCCGGATGCTGCTCAATCTGGACTGGCTCATAGAACGGCTTGCGGCTGGGGAGACCTTTGCCCCATCTACCACCGAGGAACGAGCCGCGGAAATGTGGCAATCGGGTAAGATCCGGCCCGTGAGGGTGAAATGATGAACGAACTAGAAAGAGAACTCTTTAAGGCAGCCGAAAGTGCGGAGCGGATCTATTACCAGGCAATAGATGTATATGGCGGCGCCTCTCCCCTGGTAGAGCTATCGCGGGGGCGCTAGTATGCATGCCGGGATCTACTCGCGAACTGCAAACTTGGCGCAGCCTATGCGAATTGGAAACGGGAGAGGGTGAACATGTGACAGAAGGTTTAGAAAAGGAACTGTTAGGGGCTATACTCTACCACGGCGAGGATCCACATATCTTCGAGGAACTATGGCCCATCTCCCAGAAGGTCCAGCCGGAAGACTTTGGCGACCCTCTCCGCATGGCTATATTCTCAGAGATACGCGAGCGAATCATAGGCAGCCAGCCCATCACGGCACCGGGCATTCAGGAGGCCCTCTCCGGTGTTCCGCAGGATGAGCTCATGCAGGAGATCGGCGCACTGATTATTGCCTATGAGAACGGGGGCAAGAAGACGCTTCGGCATCTGCTCGCTGAAGCGTCTGACACTCCTCTTTCAGGCAGTAAAAGAAAGATTCAGTATCCGCAAGCCATCACGGCGCGCGAGCTTATACGGTTAGACCTGCCGCCGGTTCAATGGCTAGTTGATAAAATCCTGACTGTCGGTCTATCTATTATTGGAGCGCCGCCGAAATCCTATAAATCATATATGGCGCTACAATTGTGCTATTCTATCGCATCTGGGGGCGAGTTTTTGGGCTTTCAGTGTCATAAAAAAGAGGCCTTATATCTGGATCTCGAAAGCGGCTTGCAGCGCCCTAAAGCCCGCCTTCTTCAGATGTTCGGAAAAGAGGCTGCCATTGATGGGCTGCATATATTGACTGCCAAAGATGGAATCCGAAGAATCGAAGACGGATTCGAGGAACAAGTGCGGGATCAGCTAAAGCAGCATCCGAATATTGGTTTTATATGTGTCGATGTCTTTCAGAGGATAAAAGCAGCCGGAAAGAAAAACCAGAATGCCTATGAATCGGACTATGCCGGCCTTGAAGTCTTGAAGCGTCTCGCGGAAGAATTGAACTTGGGAATCATGCTCATTCATCATACGCGCAAGGCAAAAGATGGAGACATTTTTAATCAACTCGCTGGGAGTACAGCTATTTTCGGCGCAATGGACTGTTCTTTGATGGTTGAGAAAGAGCGCGGCTTTGATGAGGCAACGCTGCACATTACCGGACGAGATATTGAAAGCCGAGAATTAAAGATCCTCTTTAACAAGGAGCGGATGCAATGGGAAAGCCTGGGACCTGTAGATGTCATTGAACAACAACGGCGCGTATTCGCCTATGAACAAAGCGACATTGTTTATTGTGTTAAGAAGCTCATAAGCCAAGGAAACGGCCATTGGGAAGGCAGTGCGGAAGACATAAAAAACGCAAGCAAATACTTCGACAGCGGAGCCCACAAGATATACGACACACCCTCACAAATAGGTAAAGAGATAAATATATATATAGATTTATTTTTGGGGGATGGTATTAGGTGTAGGGTGGAGAGGTCTAGGAGCAAGAGATTTTATGTTTTTGATGTCACTCCTGTCACCAATGTCATCAGCGTCACCGATGTCACTAGTGTCACCGGGGTTCAATGCAGTCTATCCGGTGACAGTGCGTGACAGGAGGGTGACAGGAGATTATATTTTTAATGTCACCCGTCAAGGGCGCATATATAAAGGGTTTTCGGGAATGTGTGACAGGGTGACAGGTGTGACATTAACTTTTATAAAATGCAAGGTCTGTCTAAAGCAGACGCCCCTTGCGGAGCGTGAGCGTTTGAAGGTGCGCCTAGTTTACCCAAAATGCCCAATAATCCCAAAAATAGAAAAAGGAGAACATATTGCAATGAACTATCAGCAAGCTATCTATGAAATGATCCAGGAGGTACAAGATGACCGCGTTTTGCGGTTCTTATATCAATTTTTACGCCGGATAAGAAGGAGCGATAAAGAATGAAAGCAGAGCGCGTTTGGTATATCCGAACAGATGGAGAGGATTGGAAGATAGGACGGGCGTCAAGGCTTGAACCCTTGCCAGATAAGCAGGCGCTGAGGTGTCTAAAGGAATACTGTGAAAGCATTGGGGAACGGCTTATAGGGGCCTGCCGCACGGATGATAGACGTAAAGCCATTCGGACTCTTTACGCAGCCTTTTTAAGGTGGGAGAAATGAGAAATAAGCTTGGCGCCCTTCTCCTCCTCTCCGGCTTTCTGATTCTCGCCGGGCTGGCAGGATCGGAAGACTTGGCTCTTTCGTTAGGAGAGGCTGGGAGAGATTTAAGCGACCTCATCATACTGGGCCTGTTAGGCGTTAGCATGATGACCGCGGGCATTATAGGAATCAACAGAAAGGAACGATGAAGACCAATGGAAGACAAAACAGAGCTTTTCAAGCTCATTTATAAGGCAGACAGCAAGACCCTTGAGCGCATCTTGAACGAATTAGGGATGACAACCCCAAAGGAGCCCTATAAGCTCCTAGATCCGGCTCATCACATTTACACGTGTACTCAGGAAGACGCGCCGGGGACAGCCGGACTATTCCAACCGGGAGAATGGCGAATTGTCCTTGTGCGAGACCGGCCCGGCTTTGAAAATACTCTTGCTCTTGTAAGAGGGTACATGGATGAAGATATAAGCGTTTCGGAGTATATGAGCATGAGTAAGGATGAAGAACGTCTTTATACCCTATGCCGGAAGCTGGCGGATCGTATCGAGGAAGACGACGGCGCGGAATTTGCCGAAAAGGTGAGGTATTCAGGCGGAAGCGATGCAGAAATAGAGGCCATTCCCTACGGAGCTTTTAGCGTATGGCGGGGGCTCAGGCGCAGAGAAGACATAGACAGCGCGGCAATGATACTATTTCAATATGGCGTTGCATGTGGGAAGAGGATTGAACGGCATAGGCGAAAACCCGCATAAGGCGGTGACCCAAAATGTCCAATGAGGAACTGGCTGCCCGGATCAAAGACGGCAAGCGGGAGTATATAGAGATCCTCTGGAACCAAAACCAGGGAATTATAAGAAAGATCGCAGGGCGCTATCTATGGAGGGCGCAGATTATGCGATATGACTTCGAGGATCTCACGCAGGAATGTTATTTCGCTCTTGTCTCCGCAGTAGAAGCCTATAAGCCAGAAGGCGAGTACATGTTCATTACCTATCTTGTTTACCATATCCGAAACACACTGGGGAATATGCTCATGATGCGAGGTAATGACCGGTACATAGCGCCTTTGTCCCTGGAGGCTCCTATAGCCGATGATGAGGGAGAGGCCGACGCTCTAGGGAGCTTTGTCCCCTCTCCCGAAAACCTGGAAGAGGATGCCACGGAAAGAATGGCGCTGAAGGAGCTCTGGACAATTGTCAATGAAGAATGCGACGCGGAAACGGCTTGCATTGTATGGGAACTATTCGGAAACGACAAACCGGGGATGAAGGAGCTTGCCCAGAAATACGGAACCACGCCTAGCCGCCTTAAGAAGAGAGTTGACGTGGCCCTTGTGCGAATCCAGGGCAAGGCATGGCTTAAAGGCATAATTCATCCGCGCCGGATATACCGATACAGGGGCGGAACCTCCTGGAACTCCACAACGGAAAGTTCGGCCCTTGACAATATTCAAGCAGAGGAGGGGGAACTGAGGCGGGTGCTATGGGGTGAGCGAAGTTCTCACCCCTAGATTCAACCGAGGGTCATGGGGACTAGGGCAACTTTCAAAATAGGGTTGACATATGTACGTACAAATGTTATTATAAATGTACGGACATAAAAGGAGGTGTGACGATGAGTCCGAGAGGAAGGCCAACAACGGCCCCTAAAATAGGACGCTTTGAAATCCGAATTACTGCCGAAGAAGAAAAAATGCTAGAATATTGCCAAAAGCAAACAGGAAAAACAAAGGCGGAGATTGTAAGGGCCGGTATTAGAAGGATCTATGAAGATGTAAGATCCGAACAGTAAAATAAATAGGACGTTGCCCTCACCCTGGAAAGTGAACAACGCCCCACAAGAAACGACCTTCCACAAAGAAGCCCGCACAACTATATTACCATATCAAACGGCTTCTTTCAAGAAAAACCCATAGAAAGAAGGTTACACCATGACACAACAAGAAGAAATCACAAGAGCACAAGCCAGGATTGAACGAGCTATTACAGAAGTTCCTAAAGATATCCTGAATCGTTATGCGGTTGATGTTTTTGAGGTCCTGGCCATTGAAGAGATGAAAGGCCGGCTTCTTATTGACAGCGCCAGCACCCTTTATAAATATGCCTTTGCTCGCGGTATGCGAGCGGCCAAGGCAGAACAAAGAAAATGCAGAAAAGAAAACAGATCATGAAATTATCATTACTTGAACAGGAGACCATTATCACATACAACGCCCAGGAGGATTTTGCGGAGGTTTATACTTGCTATCCTCCCATGATCCGGAAGCTGGACAAGCTGGCCCAGGAGAACCCGGAAGAATGGAAGATCCTTCGAGGGGATCAGATCGGAAAGACGTATACTTGCCCGAAAGAGTTCATCAAGTTCCAGACCAGGAAACGAATATTGACAGATGAACAGAAAAAGGAACTCGCTAAAAGGTTGGGCAAGGCGTAAGTGCTGACGCTCGTTTTAAGCTCAAAATCTCCCTGAGCTGTGAGCGTTTTACAAGTTGAAATATCCTTCAGGCATATTTCCTCATCCAGTATAATTCAAAGTGCAAAAACAGGGTTTTACATAAGGTTGAAAGCCCATCTTTCAAAATATATTGAAAACCGCAATATCTGCATAAAAATGGAGTCACTAAAACGGTGACCCCTAAAACCAGAAGGGAACCAAACACAAACGAACGTGATTATGCCGGTTGCAGACGGCATGCAAACCGGAGAGGCGCCAAACTCTCCAGTATAAGAAAACCTCCCCTAGAACGGGAGAGGCTTTTCTTATGATTGGACTTTCTGAATTAAGGCTTCCTGAAGTGTTTTTGAAAAGTTGATTCCCTTCATAGATGCCAGATCATTCAACCATGCGGGGATGGTTAAGGTCTTCTTCACAGATTTACTTTCAGAGTCGTCCAATAAAGTGCAACTTACAAGCGAAGTAAAGGCGCTTGCATCATTCGTCTTTATCTCCTGGATAGGAGAAGGCGCAGGAATTGGAGTTCCGTCAGAAAGCAGCGTTACGAGATAAGCCGCCAAAGCTTCCTGGGCATCTTCCATTGTTTCGGCCAACGTA
>CALBGL010000119.1 GCA_937892735.1 uncultured Clostridia bacterium
TCCTTCTGATCGTGTTGCCTTTTCAAAAAATAATTCACAAACAGGAGGTGTATCACAGAGGTGAGAATCAGAATCGTTACAACCCCCGCATCCAGTGCCGCAATCATACCCGTATACAGAATAATGCTCAGGACACTGCTTCCTAGTTGTCCCAGTCGCGTGAGCATTCCAGTGATACCCTGCGCGTCATTCATTAAAGTATGTAATACATATTGAAATTGGTTTTGCCCCTCCTTATTCTCTATGTAGGCATAGTCCAATTCCATATTCTTGCGAAATAAATCCGCTAAATAATGAATCTTGTTATTCATGAGATGCGTATCATAACTGGCATTCACATAGGCATGAACAATATGACAGACGGTCAGCAATACAATAAACCCCGCGATGCCAAACCATAACATATCTCTCGTGATTTGTCCAGAGATTCCATCCAGTATCACGACTGGCAAATACATACTGATCCACGGTACAGATACTCCCACAAGAATCTGTAATCCCAAGGTTCCCAAAATCGCTCTTTCGTACTTCCATGTTTTTTTCAAGACATATAGGATATTGTTTTTCATGATCCCGCCCTCTCAACCTGACCATTCCTTATCGCATAGGTCGTTTGACAAATCTGCCGTACTCTTCTGTCGTGTGTCGCCACAATACAGATGTGTTCTTTCGCAATATTCTGCAATGTGCGGATGAAGATTTGAATCGACTCTTCATCTAGATTTGCTGTGGGTTCATCGAATAACATCACCTTTTTTCCTTGATAAAGCGCACGGGCAATCGCAATTCTCTGCATCTGTCCACTGGACATCGCCTGTTCCCCGTCTCCGATCCAAGTCTCAAATCCCTGATCCAGGCCTTCGATATATTCCCAGATATTTGCCATTTTCGCGCACTGTGTCATTTTTTCATCCTCCCTGGATTGTGCCATGCAGATGTTTCCCGCCACTGTATCTCGAAAAATCAACTGATCAGGCGGTACATACGCGCAATATCCGCACCCTATCTCCTGTATGTCCGTTTCAGAATCTTCCATATGCAGACACACCCCACCATTCGTCGGGATATATAAACCGGAAATCACTTTAAGCAGTGTACTTTTTCCACTTCCACTTTCTCCTACAATCGCTGAGATGTTTCCTGCCGTGAAACATGCATTCACCCGCTGAAGCACCATGGATCCTCCATAGGCAAAAGAAAGGTCCCTAACCTCCACGCTTTGAATCTCCTCTTGATTCTTAAGAAGTTTCCTCTCATATACTGTTTTTTCCTGCTCCAGTTCATAAATAACACGTAGTCTTCTAGCGGATACGATCGACTGATTGGCTTTTGAGATCACGTCTCCTAAGGCTGTAAACGGCCAGATGATATAATTGGATAATTGTACAACCCCAATCAGGGCTCCTACTTCCAGTTCTCCCTGTACCACAAAATAGGCGCCGCCAGCCATCGAAATCATCATCATAGATGTACCTAGAACATTATTCAGGAAAGAGGACCCGCCCTCGGCCACGCCTAGTCTTCTGGCGCTCTCCACCTTTTGTCCTAACAACTGGTCTGTCTTCTGCCCCAATATTCTTCCCATTGTACATGTCTTTAGGATCAAAATCTTATCTAAGATTTCCTGAAGATAGACCCGAATCCTCTCCTCATTTTCCTTATCCGCTTTACTCATCTTCTGTACGATCGGCGAAAAGACTGCGACACAAAAAACCAGCAGCGGCACAACACAGATCAGAATCAAGGCCATCTTCCAGTTCAAAAAGAACAGATACGCAAGCGCTAAAATCGTTGTCAACCCATTGGACACTGTCTTTCTTAAAATAGAGGGAATACAATCCGCCACATGCTCTACATCCGTCGTTAAATATGTCATATATTCCCCTACGTGTTTTTTCTGCAATGCAAGTAACGAAGCGTGATATACACGGTTCTCCAGTTCTCCTCGCATGCGTTTCCCTGTCTGATTCACTGCCATTCGATACGCGACCATGGTCGTGAGCCCCATGATCCCTTCTAATCCCAGAAAGAAAATGGCCCAAACCACATTCTTCCCAATGGATTGTTTCAGATTCCCCGCCGCGATATTCACCAGATTCATCAGTACCGTAGTCATTCCCATATTGACGACTCCCATCGCGATTCCGGCGAGGGATAGCAGAAGAAGATATCCTCGAGTCCCCTTAGTCTGTTTCCATATCCACTTCAATCCATATTTCTTCATGATCTCGCCTCCATTCTTCAATATGTCCTAAGTTCTTCCTACTAAGAACAGTATAACATATAGTACCTAGTAACGCAAGATACTATTGTATATTTTTCTATTTGTTTCATGCTGTCTTTGTGCTATACTATATCCAATCTCCTATAAGAAAGAAGGTTGTATTTCATGAGTATGAAAGATCATTTGCATACGAGAGAACTCTATCTCCCTGATGATCCTGAAATTGTTTCTCTTCAGCAGGAATGCCTGGAACGTCTCTATGAATATAATGCGACTCGTCCCCATGAATCTGAAAAACGAGCGTCTTTACTCCAGGAAATGTTTGCGCAGATCGGAGAAGGCTGCTACATTGAACCTCCTCTCCGTTCCAATTGGGGTGGATACCATGTACATTTTGGCAAGCACGTATACGCCAATTTCAACTTGACTCTGGTCGACGATACTCATATTTATGTGGGCGACCATACCATGATGGGGCCGAATGTAACCATTGCCACCGCAGGACATCCTATTCTCCCTGAATTACGTGAAAAAAACTATCAGTACAACATACCTGTCCATATTGGCCGTAATTGCTGGATTGGGGCTGGTGCCATCATCCTGCCTGGCGTTACGATCGGCGACAATACCGTAGTCGGCGCTGGAAGCATCGTGACCAAGGATTTACCTTCTGGCGTTGTAGCTGTCGGTAATCCCTGTCATGTTTTACGTCCTATCGGCGCACATGATCGAGAGTATTATTTTCGGGAGTATCAAATCGATCCGTCTTTACTTCCTTAAAATCATCCAAAACGAATGTTATCATGATTTCTCATTATTTTTCATACGATATACCATTTTCTAAAACGGATTAATGAGAAATGCCTGTGTTTTCTCATTGGTTTTCGTGTGATGTAACATTTTTCAAAACAGACTAATGAGAAATGCCTGTGTTTTCTCATTGGTCTTTATGTGATGTAACATTTTCAAAAACGGACTAATGAGAAGTCCCTGTGTTGCTTACAAGAAAAAACAGACTCCGAAGAGTCTGTCGCACACACAATCATCTAGAAAAGGAACTTGCAGTATTCCCTCATTCTTCGTTCGTTTTCCTCTGATAAAAACTCTCATCATTCTGTCCCGAAGTCCATCCGCATTTTCGCGCTATATGGCTGACTACGAAACACAGCAGGAACGAAACCGCCATTGCCAGGCATGCGTATAACGGACCATTGGATGTGGTAAACCCGGATAAAACCGCGGGTAAAAACGCTGTCAGAAAGCCGCCAATCATACCCGCCCAGGCCCCCGCTCGATTGAGTCCTTTCCAATATAAGATCAGAAGATATGGCGCCAGAAATGCACCGGAAATAATTCCCCAGGAATAAGACATCATCTCCAGGATCGGCGTCGGGTAATTGGCAATCAGAAAACTCAAGACCACAAACGCCAGACAGAGTATCCGAGTCAGCGCCGCCAAATTCTTGTCTTCCATCTTCTTGGCAATGTTTGTCTTCACCAGATCCATCGAAACTGTTGAACAGGCCGTAAGCGTAATGCTGGACAGTGTAGATACCGAGGCTGAAATGAGCAACACCAGGATCACACCAATCAACAGATTCGGGAGTCCTGCAGAATCTAGCATAAGGGGAACCACATAATCCGTACCACCAGCTGGCAGTGTTTCTCCAAAAAACAGGTGAGAAAAAGATCCGATAAAATATCCGCCTCCCGCCACTAGTAGCGAGAAAAAGGTGGAAATGATAACACCTCGTTTTACTTCCCGCTTATCTCGAATTCCGTAATATTTATGTATCATCTGCGGAAGCCCCCAGGTTCCGAAACTTGTCATCAGGATCGTAGAGACGAGAGCCATCACCGCACTGCCAGATAAAGGAGCCATCTCATGAGCTTTCATATATTTTGCCATCCGTGAAAAGCCTTCGCTAAATCCTCCTACCTGCTGGGATTGTATTACCAGAACAATCAATGCGGCCACTCCCACCATCATAATCAAACCTTGAACGAAATCTGCCTTCAGCGTGGCCATGTATCCTCCCAGGACTAGGACTAAAGCAGACGCAATCGCAATAATAATCATACAGACTTGCTCGTCGATTCCTAAAATGACAGAACAGACACTGGTCAGCCCCTTATATACAGAAGCAGAATAAGGAATAAGAAATAAAAAGATTACCACACAGGAAAACAGACGCATACCCGCACTGTGAAAACGTCGTTCAAACATCTGCGGCATGGATTTGATATCATGGCGGCGCGTCAGTGCCCGCGTACGATTCGCCAGCACCAACCAGGCAAGAAGCGTTCCAAAAACCGCATTGCCCAGCCCCACCAACGTACTCCATAAACCGTAATTCCATCCAGAACCACCTGAATATCCAATGAACATTACCGCGGAAAAATATGCCGTTCCATAAGACAATGCGGAAATCCACGCTCCCGCATTTCTGCCTCCCACTGTGAATCCAGACATATCGGCTCCCTTATGCGAATACCACACCCCAATCCCCAACATAAGAATCGCGTAGACGCCAATGACAACCCAGATCGTAACTTCCTTGCTCATCCTTTCTCACTTCCTTTGCCATGGTTTTGATTCGATACATTCGTGCCAAACCGATAACATTTTACCATAGGCGAGAATCATTCGCAAGTTTTTTTGTTTCAAGATTTCAAGTCTCATTTTTCAAGAAATAATCTCTATAATCTACTGTTTTTTCAGAAATTATTTTAGTTCTTTTGAAATTTCAGCTGATATAATTCATCCTGTTCCGGCAAATGGGTGACATACCCGATTGGAATCGCATGGTTCGTCGCCTCCATCACCACTTTTGCTCCCTGCTCTCCAAACGCGCCACACAATTCAATACAGCCAATTCCCTCTTCATATAAATATTTCGCCACATCACAGGCTTCCGTCAAACTGGATACACCGATGATTTGCGCCATCCCGTCGTGGATACATGCACGATCCACAGTAACGTCAAAATTTCCCATGATTAAAAAAGCAAATTGCATGATTATGATTCCTTTCTACATCAAAGTGGATTCTACTCTGTAAAAGATCATTCCTGTACAAAGCGAATCCACTTCAGCATCCCTTATTTCACCTGTAATACCACCTGACAGCCTTCCTTTGTCCAATGTGAAAAGTCAATTCCCAATCCCACGCCATCAGGAATCGCCACCTTGCCATTCTGAATCTTGAGGTCCCCTTCCTTCTCCAGCAAGCCATATCCTTTGTATTCATGATAATGTCCAATGTTGGGAACCACCGCGCCAAAAATCAATGCGTTGTATGAGGAAAAACCACCAGACACATGCGGTGTGACGGGCATTCCAGCCGCTGCGGCCATACGTGCCACTTTAATGCACTGGATAAATCCGCCTGTATACTGCAGATCCGGCTGAAGAACCTGTGCCGCGTTATTCTCCACAATCCAGGCAAAGCGACGCAGGCTCGTCTCCTGCTCGCCAAATGCTAAGGGCACATCCAATGCATCTGCTACCTCTTTTGTACTCCACAAGTCGTCAAATGGACAGGGTTCCTCGTAAAAATACACATTTTCACTTTCCGCAATCCGACCGATCTCAATCCCTTTGGTCGCATCGAAAGAACCATTTCCATCTACATGGATAATAAAATCATCTCCGAAGTGCCTGCGAGCCAAATGCAAGAGACCTTCTGTACGCCCTTCCAGCGAGTCAGCATTTCGGCTCATGCGTCCGCCCAGTTTGAATTTAATCGCCTCTACACCAGTACGATCCACTCCTGCCTGTAGAATCTCCACTTCTTCTTCCGGTGTGGTGTGACGATTCCCACTGGCTACATACATCTCCAGTTCGTCTCTCACACGACCACCTAAGAGTTCTGTCACACATACGCCTGCTCGCCGTGCCAGCATATCCAGAATCGCCGCCTCAATCCAGGAGATACAGCACCAGTATGCCAATCCCTGGATCTTGTAGTTGATATCCGTCACATAAATCTGATGGAGGATCATTTCCAGATTCCTGGCATCCTGTCCCAGCGTGATGCGCAAAAAACGTTCCAGAAGAAGATATAGATATTCTGCCCGAGAAGAGCATGGAGTAATTCCTTCTTCTCCCTGCGTCCCTCGAACAATCAAAAACCAATCTTTATCCCGTTTTACCAGCGTATAGGATTCGATCATAACAGCCTCCTGCAAAAGTGCCGTCTGTACAACTGGCTGATCCATAATCTCCTGCAGCTGATCCTCTTTCACAGGAATCCATGGTCTGAAATCTTGATTCAATCTAAACATCTGTGAGCCACCCTTTTCTTTTGATTCATATATAGTTTCCAGACATCATCATATCGCCGATTACACCAGCTGTGTCATATTGCCAGTGCCCCGTCTCCCTTAATTAAAGATATTGTTGGGTAAAAAAGAAAGGTCAGTCGAT
>CALBGL010000120.1 GCA_937892735.1 uncultured Clostridia bacterium
GCGCCTGATGCATGAGGCGGATCGGATACTGCGGGAGAGCCAGTGCGACATCTCCGTGCTCGGTGGGCAGCGGCAGCGATATGAATACTTTGGCTATGTGCAGGCGGGCCTGCAGGCTTCCTTTACGATCACGACGGATAATCTGCGGCACAGGCTGGGAGGCGGGTATGTATCGTCACTGACTCTGAAAGAGCCGGAGGGAGTGCTGGATGCGTTGTACGCCTGTTATCAGCGTCAGAAAACGCTCTGCCGCGACCGGCAGAACTTCCTCGCGGATTGCCGCAGTTGGCAGGGAGAGCTGCGGACCGTGTGCCGGGACGCGCGCGTGATCGGTTACGTGGTATCCACTCCGGCGCATACGGGCTGGTTAGAGGCAGTATTGCCGCCTGACGCGTATCTGGAGGCCATCGCGGCGTTCCTGCAGGAGTATGGTACGGATCAGGTGAAGATCTCGGTGCCTCTGTATGAGCCGGAGACGCTGCGGATGCTGGAAAGTTTTTCAGAGTATCAGACCCTGGAAAAAAGCCTGATGCTCAAGATTTTCAATATGGAACGGTTTCTGACCTATAGTCTGGGGCTGGAAGCTCCGGGTCCGGGGATCTATGCGATCGGACCCTACCGCGCAGAGGTGGGAGAGGAAGGTATCCAGGTGAAGAAGGCGGGGCAGGAGGAAATCGCCGCAGATCTTCTGTTCAGTCATTTCCCGCGGAGGGAGGAGGCGGGCATCCTGCCGCTTCGTTTCTGGCTGGGAGAACTGGATTTATTTTAATCTGTTTCTAATCTTTCTGCTAGGACTCTTTAATGTAAGATTCTTATAATGGATCCTGTAAGACATCAAACACAGGGAGGATTGACTATGGATCATTTGGAGATGGTGGAGAAACTGGCGCAGAAAGCGGGGGTCTCCTACGAGGACGCGAAGATGGCGCTGGAGGCCTGTGGTTGGGATATGCTGGACGCGCTGGTATACCTGGAGAAGCTGGGGAAGACGGGATACGGCGCGGCCTGGTATTCTACGGATGGGCCGGAGCCGGACGGCACGGTCTTTGAGGATGTGCCGCCCCGGGACAAGGATACGACCTTTGGCGAGCTATGCGGCAAGTTCTTTGGTTTCATCGGACGGCTGATCGAGAAGGGCAATCAGAACTACTTGGATGTGACGCATAAAGGCAAGCATGTGCTCAGCATTTCCATGACGGTATTGGTACTGCTGCTGATCCTGGGCTTCTGGGTGATCATTCCGCTAATGATCGTGGGACTCTTCTTCCAGTTTCAGTATCATTTCCGAGGGACGGGAAGCGAGGAAGACATCAACAGCATTCTGGACAGGGCCTCGAATGCGGCAGAGAGCGTGAAGCGTGAAATGAAGGGGAAGGATTGATGGCAGAAGAACGGATTTTGATCGTGGAGGATGAGGAAAAGATCGCGCGGTTTGTGGAATTGGAACTCCTTCACGAGGGATATCAGGTAGGCAAGGCAGCGGATGGCCGTACGGGGCTTTCGATGGCGGAGAGCGGCGTGTACGATCTCGTGCTGCTGGATGTCATGCTGCCGGGATTATCGGGGACGGAGGTGCTGCGCCGCCTGCGGAAGACTTCGCAGATGCCGGTCATCCTTCTGACCGCGCGCGACGGCGTGATGGATCGGGTGTCGGGACTGGATCTGGGCGCGGATGACTATATCACCAAGCCTTTTTTCATCGAGGAACTGCTGGCCCGGATTCGGGTCGCGCTGCGTAAGAAGGGTCCGGCAACTGTGTCCGACGTGAAGAATCTGGGAAAACTGTCGCTTTCGACGGTACGGCATGAGGTGACGTATGACGGCCATCTGGTGGAACTGACGAGCAAGGAGTTTGCCCTGTTGGACTATCTTCTGACCAATCAGGGAATCGTGATGAGCCGGGATGTGCTGTTAGATAAGGTGTGGGGGTATGGATATATGGGCGAAACCAATGTGGTTGATGTGTATATCCGGTATCTGCGCGCTAAGATTGACGATGTGTATCACGTGAAGCTGATTCACACGGTACGGGGCGTGGGTTATGTCCTGCGGGAAGATCATGGCTGAAAAGCAGCGCAGCAGTCTGTCGATTGCCTGGAAAATCACTTGGAGCTTCATGGGAAAGCTGGCTCTGGTGATGATCCTGATCGACCTGCTGCTTGCGGCGGCCGCCTGTGGGATTTTTTTCTATGTACAGGAGAAGATGGTACTGAAAGACGCCTGGCATTGGAATATAGAGCGTAGCCTGCAGGACTGGGTCTATGTGTTTGGTGGAACAAACCAGATGGATCTTACACCGTACAAGATACCACTGCTGGTCGTCGGAGGGACATTCCTGAGCGTGGAGATCATTATCTGGCTGGCAGAGATTCCACACAGCGTCAACCGAGCCAGACGGTATCTGCGGCCTCTGGACGAGATCGCGCAGGCGACCAGGCGACTGGCGGAGTTGGAGGAAGAGCAGCGGTTTTACGGCAATAAGATCCGGGAGGCGGAGGATGCGATCAGCCATTTCGCGCCGGGACAGCCGGATGCCCGGCTCTATACCGGCGATCAGGATCTGGCGGGTATCGAAAATGCGGTCAATACGCTGCTGGCCAGAATTCATCAGTCCTATCGGCAGCAGATCCGGTTTGTATCCGACGCCTCGCACGAACTGCGCACTCCCATATCGGTGATCCAGGGTTACGCGAACATGCTGGATCGGTGGGGAAAGAAGGACGAGGCGATTCTGGAAGAGTCCATTCACGCGATCCAGACCGAGTCGGAGAACATGAAGAAACTGGTGGAGCAGTTGTTGTTTCTGGCACGCGGAGACAGCGGCCGCAACCCGCTGACTATGGAAAACCTGTCGCTGACGCAGATGGTGCAGGAGGTGTATGAGGAGTATCAGATGATCGACGAACACCATGTGTGGCAGCTGGAGACAGCGCCGGATGTGAAAGTACGGGGGGATGCGGCCATGCTCAAGCAGGCGTTTCGGATCCTCGTGGATAACGCCAGTAAATATACGTCGGCGGGGGAGAAAATCTGTCTCAGGTCGTATTACAATGAGCAGGGGCAACCCTGTATGGAAGTGCAGGATCAGGGCATCGGCATGAGCGCGGAGGATGCGAGCCACATTTTTGAACGATTCTACCGGGCGGATGAGGCGCGGAGTCATAGCGGCTCTGGCCTGGGTCTAGCCATTGCCAAGTGGATCGTGGATCGGCATGGCGGTCACTTTGAGGTATTGAGCCGGGAAGAGTTCGGAACCCGGATGACGTTGGTATTGGGAAAACAGGAACAGACGCTGACAGGAGAACCTTCGTGAGACCCTATCAGTTTTTCATAGGCGTACAATTGTAACCTTTTTCGAATTTTAGGTTGGCTGTGATAGCGGAAGAAAAAGGAGGTTGTATGGATGGAACAGGAAGAGTTTCCGTGACCGAACGCACGCGTAAAATCGGAATCCGTAAGGCCATCGGAGCAAAACGTCGGCACATCATGACACAGTTTCTCTGCAAGACCTGCATTCTGTCGATCTTGGGCGGGCTTCTGGGACTCGCGCTATCCTGGGGCTGCGTCCGAATCTATGGAGAAATCTCCCAGTCCTATGTCTTCATGAACTGGGGAATTGGCCTGGCCGCGCTTGTCTTTTGCACAGTGATCGGAGTCCTGTTTGGAAGTTATCCCGTGGCGAAAGCTTCGCGGCTGCAGCCCGGCGATGCACTACATATCGGGTAAAGACTGCAGCGGGTCTGAAGTGATGATAAGCTTCCAAGAAATGGAATATGTCGTATCATCTTTTTTTCGAAAAGCGTTTTCCCGGAGACAAAATGGCTGGAAGTGATGATAAAATTCCAGGAAGTGGGAGCCGATGTATCATTAATTT
>CALBGL010000121.1 GCA_937892735.1 uncultured Clostridia bacterium
ATCCATGTGAAAATAAAAAAGGTGCCTATACTGTAGAGGTTCCTGGACTTCCCGGATGTGTAAGCGAAGGCAGCAATTTAGTCGAAGCCATAGAAATGGCCACCGATGCTGCTTCTGGTTGGATACTTGATGAATTGGAAGATGGAAACCCCGTTCCTCCCTCTGATATCTCAGACTCTTTTGCTACAAATTCAAATTGCATTCCAACCGTTCTTGTTCTTGATATAGATTCCTATGCTGAAAAATATGGTAGCAAAGCAGTACGAAAGAACCTTACCATCCCCGCATGGTTAAATACCTTCGCTGAAAAAAAAGGAATCAACTTTTCCAACGTTTTGCAGGACGCTCTAACTTCCATCTATAAGCAACAATATATTGAAGCAGACTCTACTAAGCCTCTTAAAACAGAATCACAACCGCCTAGTTTCTCCTCTTCTGTCTTATTACACATTCCTGAAACCATGTGCTCGATAGAAACGAAGGATTTTTCTAACTCCACAGGTAAAAAAATAATTCAATTTGATTCTTATAATAAGGAGGACGTTAATTATGCCTGATATTAAATTAAATTCTGTAAAGCTAGTTCGAATTGATGCCGTCAATTCCACAGTATCTGGTATGTCATTTGAACTCACAATGAATATCTCCCATACTGTATCTTCTATTAATCCTGATAACAATCAGTTTAATGCAATTACAAAAATAGAAATTGAACGCCAAAAGCCAGATCAAGTTTTTCCACTCCATGCATCATTTGAATTGTGTTCTGTTTTTACTGCGTCTTCTTCAGATGTTTCTACCGAAGATGTCTTTAATAATTCTGCTATTTTGGTGTTTCCATTTATCCAAAAATACTTAGATCAATTATTCAATATGATATCAATAGAAACAATTAAACTACCTGATAGTGCTATTCCAAAATATCCAAAATGATTTTTTCCCACAAGGCGAGGTTAATATTTACAGTGAGGTCTCATCATGACGCTTGACACTATTCGAGAAGCCATCTTATCGCTGATTCCCACTTTTCCTATTTCACGAGTGATTCTTTTTGGTTCGCGAGCTTCCGGTACGAACCGTGATGACAGCGATGTGGATCTTATCATGGAGTTCTCAGAACCAATCACTTTGCTTACTCTTTCGGCCATCAAACTACGCCTAGAAGATATTTTAGGGCTGAGCGTAGATGTCGTACATGGCCCACTGCGGGATTCCGATATATTAAGCGTTTCTAAGGAGATTGAGTTATATGCAGCATAGAAAAGACTAGCAAGTCTTCAATAGATTCCTTGACGTTTTTGCCCCTAATGTGGTACACTATGATCACGATTGAAAGAACACATTGTTCTTCTAGGGGGCGTACAGTGAATAGCTGGTAACGTCCCCGATTTCTTTTTAAAACAAAAACCGCCCTCCGTGTTGCAGCACGAAGAGCGGCAAGGTATTCGGCCCAGAAGGACCAAACAACTAACAAATCTATTTTACACGAACCTTCTGGGCTTTTCAAGCGGAACATACTTTCGCCTGTTTCGCGTACACTGAAAAGTACAGGAGGTGTTTTTAATGGACATCGCTGCCGCTTATATCCGTGTTTCCACAGATAAGCAGGATGAACTTTCTCCGGACGCGCAGCTGCGTCTGCTGAAGGAATACGCTGGCGCTCATGATCTGTATCTACCGGACGAATTTATCTATCGAGAGATCGGCATCTCTGGCCGCAAGGCCGAGCGACGGCCCGAATTCATGAAAATGATCGCGCAAGCCAAAACAAAGCCGGCCTCTCCATTTCAGACCATATTGGTCTGGAAATTCAGCCGGTTCGCTCGAAATCAGGAAGAATCTATCGTCTACAAGTCGCTCCTAAAAAAGCAATGCAGCGTAGAAGTCGTTAGCGTCTCTGAGCCCCTTGTTGATGGTCCTTTTGGAACACTAATCGAAAGAATCATCGAATGGATGGATGAATACTACTCCATCCGGCTATCCGGCGAAGTGCTGCGCGGAATGACCGAGAAGGCCATGCGCGGAGGATTCCAAAGCTATGCGCCATTCGGATACAAGCTTGTGGATCACGAACTTGTTCCGGATCCGGAAACAAAGAAAGTCGTTCAATATATTTTCCAACAATTCCGTGCGAATGTGTCCCTGACGGAGATCGCCCATAGAGTCACCGACCAGGGCTATCGAACAAAGTTTGGAAATGCGTTTGAACGTCGTAACATTGAATACATACTGCAAAATCCAGTCTACATCGGGAAGGTCTTATGGAGTAAAAATGGCCGACGGCGGCGAGACTGGAAAGAATCTGATGATGTTATCGTCGCTGAGAGTTCACATGAGCCCATTATCACCAAGGAGGAATTTGAAGAAGTGCAGAAGATCATTTATCTTAAAAAAGAAATGCTTCCCAAAAACTCACGGCCAACCAATGAATATGTTCACTGGCTTTCCGGGCTGATGAAGTGTGGATCCTGTGGTTCCTCCATGACCGTAGCCCATGCGAATGGCCAAAGAGCCTATGCCTGGCAATGCCGCAATTACTCTGCTGGGCGCTGCCGTGTATCCCACTCCATCACGACAAAAAAACTCGAAGCAGCCGTGCTCTCCCAGCTAAAGCAGGATTCCATCCCCACGGCAGATCCGGACGTTCACTACATCCCTACGGATACCAATCTGAATGAGTTAAATCAGATCCGGCTCTCCCTCAGCCGCATTCCCGGAAAACTGCAGCGAGTAAAAGAAGCCTTTGCGGCAGGCATAGACACACTCCAGGAGTATGCCGACAACAAGGCGAAGATTCAGAAGGAAGAGCAGGAGCTTCGCGCGCGCATGGAGCAACTCCAAAAGAAAAAAGAACCCACTAATATCATCAACTTTGCAGAACGAATTCGATATGTGGTCGAAATCCTAGAATCGGATACTTATACCATTGAGGATAAAAGAAACGCCATCCGATCTGTTGTCGAAAAGATCATCTATCACAAGTCCAGCGGTTCTTTGGAGATCGTCTACTATACGCATGAATAAAGGCTTACAGAGCTTCAACCCCTGTTGCGCTTAGGAGGGCCGGACGGTGAGCTCAGCGCGAGTCTTCGCTACTTGAGCCAGCGCTACGCCATGCCCACCGGTAAATCCAGAGGATTACTGACCGATATCGGTACAGAAGAACTGGCGCATGTAGAAATGATCTCTACCATGATGTATCAACTGATGAAGGATGCAACAGCCGATGAAATCATTGCCGCAGGGCTTGCTCCCTATTATACGCAGCATGGTAAAGCCGTCTACCCCGCTGATGCCAATGGCATACCGTTTACGGCAGCCTATTTTCAATCACAGGGCGATCCGATCACCAATATCTATGAAGATATGGCGGCAGAACAAAAAGCCAGAAGCACGTATGAGCGTCTGATCAACCTAGCAAACGATCCTGATGTAATCGAACCTCTTCGATTTTTACGTCAAAGAGAAGTGATCCATTTTCAAAGGTTCGGTGAAGCCTTGCAGGATGTAAGTTTTCATCAGATGAGTCCCAAATATCACTAACTGTCTGGCGCCGAGTCTCTATCTACGAGATTCGGCGCCTCTATATTTTCTTTCTTGCCATCTCTTATAAAAACACCCTCGTCATCCTGCAGACTCTCCTGGATAACAAAGGGTGTTCATTGAAAACTGATTATGACACATACGAGCTATTGCTGCTTTCCTGCGGCATGCTGGATTCCTCAAGTATACTGGATTCTTCCGGTACATTCGACTCCTCCGGCGTGCTGGACTCTTCTGGCTGGCTCGACTCCTCCGGCGTGCTGGACTCTTCTGGCTGGCTCGATTCCTCCGGCGTACTGGACTCTTCTGGCTGGCTTGATTCCTCCGGCGT
>CALBGL010000122.1 GCA_937892735.1 uncultured Clostridia bacterium
AATTATAACAAAAACCGCCTTTCTTTAGAAGAAGTTTTCTGAATTTTTCGATATCAGAGACGTCTATTTTTTTCTCTTTTTTATCATTTTCTCTTGACACCCGTACGCATTCTGTATATACTGTGTATGTATTATATATACACAAGAGGTGCACCATGGAACTTTTTATACGCAATAACAGTTCGCAACCCATTTATGTCCAGTTGACTGATCAGATCCGCTCCAAGATTCTGTCCGGAGAACTGGCAGAAAATGAGATGCTGCCCAGTATCCGCCTGTTGGCCAGAGAGCTGCGCATCAGCGTCATCACGACCAAACGGGCCTATGATGACCTGGAAGCCGCGGGGCTTATCTACACGATTCCCAAGAAGGGAAGCTTTGTGGCTCCTCAGAATATGGAACTGCGTCGGGAAGCTTCGCTGAAAGATGTGGAGGATCTTTTGCAGAAGGCTCTGGACACAGCGAAACAGGGAGGAATATCTTCGCAAGAAGTCAAAGGGATACTGGAATTACTTCTGGAAGGAGACGATTCATTGTGAAGAATCTAATCGAAGTGCAAAATCTTTGCAAACGTTATGGAGATTTTACTCTGCAAAACATTCACCTTTCCGTGCCCACAGGCTGTATCGTCGGCCTGATTGGAGAAAATGGCGCCGGAAAAACGACCACTCTCAAGGCAATTTTAAATATCATCCGTCCGGATCAGGGAATCATTCGACTGATGGGACTGTCCCCCGAAGACCCCGCTTCCCGATTACAGGTGGGTACTGTTTTTGAGGACAGCTATTTTCACGATCAACTTTCCCCTCGACAAATCTGTAAGATCATGAACCATATTTTTCCTTCTTGGGATCAGCCGTTGTTTGATACCTACTGTACACGATTTCACCTGCCGGACCGAAAGCCCCTTGGACAATTCAGCCGCGGCATGCGTATGAAGCTCTCTCTGGCGACCGCATTGGCTAGGCATCCCAAATGTCTCATTTTAGATGAGGCAACTAGCGGACTGGATCCTGTAGTTCGTGGTCAGATGCTTGATCTGTTTCTGGAATTCATCCAAGATGAGGAGTGCAGCATTCTAATGAGCAGTCATATTACCGATGATATGGAAAAAATCTGCGATCAGATTGCTTATATTCATAAGGGACGATTGATTTTCCAGGAAGAGAAAGATCGCCTCTTGGAAAGCATGGCCATCCTGAAGGCTCCTTCATCAGAAATCCATTCCCTTCCCTCTGAACTTGTAATTTCTATGCAGCAAAATGCCTTTGGAGCCGCCGCTCTGGTACGCAATCCAAACAAAGTCTCTCGTTTGCTACGCGGGGCGATTCTGGAACCCGCATCTTTAGCAGAAATCATGCGCTTTTATGCAGGAGGTGATACACAATGAAGGGACTGTTTCTAAAAGACTTATATACACTCGTATTATCCTATCGAAAAAATCTAATTCTCGTACTTGTTCTTTATAGCGTCATTTCTTTTGTTTCGCAGATGGATTTTCTGTTTCTGATGCTGCCTCCCATCATGGTGTTCTATACTATGACCAGTATCACACTGGATGATAGCTGTCACTGGGACCGCTATGCCCGTACATTGCCGATTTCGGCATCTCAGGCTGTACTCAGCAAGTATTTGGTCTCCTTGTTCTTTGTAGGCAGCGCTTTCCTATACTCGCTGATTCTTGGCAGTCTGAGGGTCCTCTTGAGTCATCAGGATCCTATGTCATACTGTGTAATGTTAATTTCTTTTCTGGCGGGTTCTCTCTTTCTTATGTCTATCGTTTTGCCCGCTGTTTTCCAATGGGGACCCGATAAGGCCCGCAATGTGCTCATGACACTCTTTATTGTTGTTTTCATTGGAATTTACTTATTAACACAAGAGTCCTGGTTTGCCTCCTTTCTGAGCCAGAGTCCCTTCCACATGAGCTGGTCACTGCTCCCATTTGTGTTTTCCCTTGCCGTGCTGTGCCTTTTCCTTTCTTACCTTATCAGCACGAGAATCTATGCTCACAAGGAATTCTAACCTTGTTTTTTCCCTCTGCCTTTGCTATAATAGCAAAAGAAATCAGAAAAGGAGCATCGATGATATGGCAACCCCTATGGAACAGTTTACCACAATGGTTCAGAATAAGACCGTAAGCGTCATTGGCATCGGCGTTTCCAATCGTCCCCTGGTTCATATGCTGTGCAAGGCCGGAGCGATTGTGACTGCCAGAGATAAAAACCCGGTGGAGCACCCGGAAGAACTGGAAACTCTGGGCGTTCGAATTGTGACGGGAGAAGACTATCTAAAAGGTCTTACCGAGGAGTTGATCTTCAAGACCCCAGGCATGCGTTTTGATGTACCCGAACTAGTCAAAGCGCGCGCGCAAGGCAGCACAGTGACCTCAGAAATGGAAGTTTTCTTCGCACTCTGTCCTTCCTCCAAGACCATCGCCGTGACTGGCAGTGATGGAAAAACCACAACGACCACACTGATCGCTAAGATGCTGGAAGCCGGCGGTCATAAGGTTTTCCTGGGCGGCAACATTGGCACGCCGCTGCTGCCGGTCATCGATCAGATCACACCGGAGGACTTTGTAGTGCTGGAACTCTCCAGCTTTCAATTGCATACCATGCGGCAGAGCCCGCATGTGGCCGTGATCACAAATATCACGCCGAACCATCTGGATGTACACAAGAGCTATCAGGAGTATATCGACGCCAAGCGAAACATCTACCTGTATCAACATTCCGAGGATACGCTGATCCTCAACCGCGGCAACGAGGTAACGGCCGCTTTCGCTCCGGAAGCCAAGGGTAATGTGCTGGATTTTTCCTATGATGGTTCTACCTCCCATGGCATACAGAGAGAAAGGGATATGTTGGTGCTCGTCAATGAGGGCGTAAAAACTCCGCTCTTTCCTATCTCGGACATTCTGCTGCCGGGACATCACAACGTGGAAAACTATATGGCGGCGATTCTGGCAGTATCCCGCTATGTTCCTGTCAGCGCAATGCAACAGGTGGCTCGTACCTTTGGCGGTGTTGAACATCGTCTGCAACTCATTCGCACGCTGGATGGCGTCAAGTATTATAACAGTTCCATCGATTCCAGTCCGAACCGCACGATGGCTGCTCTCTCCGTCTTTCCGCAGAAGGTCATCCTGATCTGCGGTGGTAAAGACAAAGGCATTCCTTATGATGATCTCGGCGATCCGATTCTGGATCATGTGAAGATCTTGCTCCTTACCGGAAAAACGGCGCCCAAAATCGAGGCGGCTCTTCTGGATGCCTGCAGGCGCCGGGGGATCGAAAATCCGATTCCGATCTACCACTACGAAGAGTATCCGGATCTGGTACAGGCTGCGCGTAACCTCGCGCATTCCGGCGATATCGTTCTTCTCTCCCCTGCCAGCACCAGTTTTGATCATTTCAAGAACTTCATGGAACGTGGACATCTGTTCTGCCGTCTCGTTCAGGAACTGCAGTAAGGTGTCCTATGGATTGGGAATTTCAATTATTAAACTGGATTCAGGAGAACTGTCATAACGATGTTCTGACTTCTGTTTTGCGCTGGATCACAACCCTGGGTAACGGCGGTATCTTTTGGATACTGCTCTCCTTCATTCTCTGGATCCCGCGAAAGACCCGGAAATGCGGTATTTCTATGTCCCTGTCTCTGTTGCTTTGCGGCATTTTGGGAAACTTAATCTTAAAACCCTGGATCGGACGAATCCGTCCCTATGATATCAACACTTCCATAGAACTGTTGCTACCCGCCCTATCCGACTTTTCGTTTCCTTCCGGACATACCTATGCCGCTTTTGCAGGAGCCGTCACACTCTTTCTATTCTATAAAAAGGGTGGTGCAGCCGCTCTCATCCTAGCCTGTCTCATTGCCTTCTCCCGTCTATACTTCTATGTACATTTTCCGACAGATATCCTGGCGGGTATGGTAATGGGGATTCTCTTGGCTCTTTTTTCCGTATGGTTGGTGCGGCGCTTTCTCTGGTCCCGTTTGCCGGCATCGTTCACCCGGGAACATTCAGATTCTAGATCGGGCACTCAAAAATGAGGGCTGCCTATTGAATTCTATTGGAGCTGTTGCAAAATACCTACGATGTCCCACCATTTGCACAGGCTAAAAGAGTACGACTTTCTAAGGAGTTCCATAAATACATGGACTCCTTTTTTCATTTCCAGAATATTCCATAAGCACATTACGATTTCACACCCCATAGCTTGGATACTTGATGAATTTTCTCATTACTCTGACCGCGGAAATGTTACATCGCTCCAAGAGTGATGAGAAATCTGGGAGGTTTTCTCATTACTCTGATAGTGGTAAACCTCCTGTCCACGAAATGCTGTTGCCTGTCCATGGATGATGTCTCGTTATACATAGATTATATCATCGTGTCCAGTTTTTAATCTACCACTTCATTCATCACTGCTGAATGAATACGAGACGCCGACATGAACATAAGCATCATGAATTTGCTTCATCTTCTTCCAGCCATTTTGTTGTGTATTTCTTATCGCTATGAATAAACAAGATCCAGTGAATAGAATTTCTATTCACTGGATCTCTTTAAAAAGATACAATCGCTAAATCTAGCAGTTGTACAGCCTATTTTATGCTTGATACAGCGCCCTCCAAGTGGCCGCGCCTACGATACCATCGGCGACAAGCCCCTGCGCCTGCTGAAAAGCAACAACCTGCTGGTACGTTGCGCTTCCGAAATAACCAGTCGGTGCGCAGCCGATATCATATCCTAAAGCGTTCAAACGCTCCTGCAGCTTGGTCACATACGGATTGCTCTGATACTGGTAAATCTCCGGGAAGCTCGTATAGTCCTCTGTCGGCGTCTCAGGTTCCGCTGGCGCCTCTGGCTCCGCCGGTATCTCCGGCTTCTGTTCATCACCGCTGCCTATGCCGCCTGTAGAATACAATGCCTTCCAGGTCGCGGTTCCTACAATACCATCCGCCGTAAGACCCTGATCGTTCTGGAACGCTACCACCTGTGTACGAGTACCTGCGCCAAAGATGCCATCTACTGTACCGCAGTCATATCCCAGAAGATTCAAGCGCTCCTGCAGCTTCTTGACATATTCCTCGACACCGCGCTTATACATATAGATCTCTGGGAATGTCGTATAATCTTCACTGGGTGCTTCCGGCTCGGTCGGATTTTCCGGTTCCGTCGGTTCTTCCGGCGTCTCCGGTGTGTCTGCCTGATTCGCATACAGAGCAGCCCAGGTCGCAGTTCCTACAATACCATCCGCTGCAAGCCCCTGCTCTTCTTGAAAAGCCAATACCTGTACACGAGTACCGCTTCCAAAAATACCATCCGCTTCCCCACAGTTATACCCCAAAGCGTTCAGGCGTTCCTGCAGCTTTGTTACATACTCACTGACGCCTGTTTTGTACATATAAATCTCCGGGAACGTCGTGTAGTCTTCCACCGGCGTCTCCGGTGCTTCCGGCTTACTTGGCTCGCCAGTCGTTCCATTGGAACCGGAATCCTGTGCGGCATACAGCGCTTTCCAGGTTGCGATTCCTACCACGCCGTCCACATCAATGGAAACCGACTGCTGAAACGCCTTTACGGCCCGATCCGTGTCCGATCCGAAAATACCGTCTGCCTCTCCTGCATCAAACCCGAGAGAATTCAGCATTTCCTGTAACTCCAGCACATCCTGTCCCCGACTCGACATCTTCAGAATCGGTCGATCTTCCGGTGCTACCTCATCATCGCTCGGATTCTCCTCCGGATCTTCTGGATCTGCCGGTTCCTCCGGTTCATTTGACTCTATGTATGGGATCGAATAATCGTATACGAACCAGCCTTCGACACCATTATAGGTTGCCTTTGCCCACGTATATTCCGATCCCTCCGCCATCGCGGTCACTGTCATCACAGTTTCATGCGGCAGCCATGCCGCAATCTCATATTTTGTCCCCGGACCCGAACGAAGATTCACACCATTCGTAGAATCGATCTTACGCAACTCCTGCGTCGGGAGATTCTCTTCGGGAGGGTCAGGTGTCAGACCAGGGTTTGAAATACATGTCGCATAGTTCAGAACACACCAGGCCTCTACGCCCGCATAGTAAATCTTACCCCACAGATATCCTTCAGATTCTGTCATCTCCAGTACATTCACCTCAGCACCTGCGGGAACAGTGACCCAAGAACCATAGCTTGTACCTGGGCCGTAACGAGCAACCACGCTGTCGAACATCCTCCACTGTTCTCCCGCTACCGAACTCGCTCCATGATAGGGCTCGTCCACGTAAATATAGCCAAGAAAACGATATACACCGCCGGATAGATAGTTAGAACCATCCGCCTTCATCGTGCGGACTCGAAACATATCTCCCTGCCAAGCCGACTCCGACAAGGTTACCTGATTTCCATTTACCGCCTCTACAAATGCCACATGGCCCTGATTCTGATCCCAGCGATCCCATACAGCAATGGCTCCTACTCGAGGCTCCAAGCCATATTCGTATGCTCCCCACTCGATGTTATCATACCACCATTGACCGGCATTATAATAACTTAGACTGGGTCTGGTACCATAATACTCGTAGGCGCGCCCCCAGGCGTATGCAGTACAGTTCGGCATGCCATAATTGCTGGCGTAAAAAATATTCCGATTACTGAAATAATACGGATTATCCGCCGTCGGTTGTTCATAGCGCGGCAACTTCGTTCCCCAATACTTCTCATCAGAAGACGCTCTAGTAGAAGTTTCCTGAACGGAACTCGTTTCCTTCGCCATCACGGGAACCGCAGGTACTACCATGGCGCTCACGAGAACCGTAACGAGGAAGGACGCCGCATGCTTGCGAAAACTTTCCATGCTTTACTCCCTTTCTTTTTATTGTAGCCTAGAAGTAAATATAACATTTTCCTTTCTGACTGTCAACATTTTTTTAAGATTTGAAATAACTTCGTAACTTTTTACAACTTCCCCTATCGATTTTTGATGAATCTGACAAAAACTCCTCGTTTTTTCTCTTCTACATTTGGCGAATTCTGCATCTATCTGTAAAAACTCATTCTAAAATGTTACAAAAAAAAGACGCTTTCGCGTCTCTACTAAAGCTGCTAACCAGATTCGAACTGGTGACCTCCGCCTTACCAAGGCGACGCTCTACCTACTGAGCCATAGCAGCACATTGGCTTGTCGCCAACAGATGGTATATTACCACAGTTCACGACAAAAGTCAATGGTTTTTTCATAAAATTTTAATCCACAGCAATGGGCTTGAAAGAGCTCTTGAGTGCGACTGTACGATTGATCACGAGCTGCTTACTTGTGGTCTCCTTCGGATCCACTACAAAATACCCATTGCGAACAAACTGAAAATGCTCTCCCGGTTCTGCTCGCAAAATCGAAGGCTCGATCATAGCATTCTCTACGACTTCCAAGGAGTCCGGATTAACATCATAATCCTGGGTTTCTTCATTATAAATGAAAAGATGATCATACAGACGAATCTTAGCCTGTACTGCCGCAAAAGCCGCTACCCAGTGAATGGTTCCCTTGACCTTACGGGTATCACAGTTGCCGCCACGCGTTTCTGGATCATAGGTACAATGCAGTTCTATCACATTTCCATCCGCGTCGCGAGCCACTTCCTGACAGGTGATAAAATAAGCCCCCATCAGACGCACCTCTTTCCCCGGCGCCAGACGGAAAAATTTCCCCACTGGTTTCTCCATGAAATCATCGCGTTCGATATAAAGCTCTTTCGCAAAAGGAACTTCCCGATTTCCCAATTCTGGATTCTCTGGGTTATTTGCGATCGTGAAAAATTCAATCTGTCCCTGCGGATAATTCGTGATCACAACCTTCAAAGGATGAATCACACCCATAATACGCTGCGACTTCATCTTCAAGTCCTCTCGAACGCAATGCTCCAGATAGGAATAATCAATCACAGATCCCCGCGCCTTCGAGACTCCTGTACTGGTGATAAAACTCTTGATGGATTCCGGCGTATATCCGCGCTTCCGAAGCCCTGCCAGTGTGGGCATACGCGGATCATCCCAACCATTCACCACCCCATTTTCTACCAGAGCTCGCAACTTCCGCTTACTTGTCACAATGTTGGTGATCTCCATCCTGGCAAACTCAATCTGCCTCGGCGGATGCGGAAAGATTCCTACATTCTCTACAAACCAGTTATATAAAGGCCGATGATCTTCAAACTCAAAACTGCACAGCGAATGGGTGATTCCCTCAATCGCATCCGACAACGGATGCGCAAAATCATACATCGGATAGATGCACCACTTGTCTCCTGTCCTGTGATGATGCGCATAGTTAATACGATACATGACCGGATCTCTCATATTGATATTCGGGGAAGCCATATCGATCTTGGCTCTCAATACATGCGATCCCTCCGGGAAATCGCCGGCACGCATTCTCCGGAACAGATCCAGATTTTCCTCCACACTGCGTTCTCTCCAGGGACTTTCTTTTCCTGGCTCTGTCAGTGTACCCCGGTACTCTTTCATCTGTTCTGGAGTCAGATCGTCCACATACGCCAACCCCTTCTGGATCAGAATCTCGGCAAACTCATACAGTTTTTCGTAATATTCAGATGCATAGAACAAGTTGTCCCAATGAAATCCCATCCACTGGATATCTTCCATGATGGAATCCACATATTCCGTATCTTCCTTGGTAGGATTGGTATCGTCAAAACGCAGGTGGCATCGACCGCCGTATTTGGCGGCAGTCCCAAAGTCAATGCAGATGGCTTTAATATGACCGATATGCATATATCCATTGGGCTCCGGAGGAAACCGCGTTACCACTTGGGTATATACGCCCTCCGCCAAATCTTCATTAATTTCTCGTTCGATAAAATTATCTGCCTCCGGCAGATCCAGGCGCTTTTCATTGTCTACCACGAGTCACTCCTCCTTTTCTTATTTTGCATATGACCACGCAAAGGATGTCATGCTGCGCCTATTGTACCACAACAAGACTTCCTTCGGAGTTTGACGCCCCTTGGCGGCAAACTCAAGGCGTGGTTCCATTGCTACAGCATAGAAAATTGTTAAACCACGCCTATTATATCATAAGTCGCTTCTCTTGAAAAGGCCCCTTAGATCAAATTCCGAAATTCCAGATATTCTTCATATCCCATCGGCTTGTCAATCAAGCCCTCTGATGTGAATTCGATGATACGATTCGCAATCGTCTCCATCATCTGATGATCGTGCGTCGAGAAAAGCACAACTCCCTTGAAGTCCGCCAACCCATTATTAACGGCTGTAATGGATTCTAGATCCAGATGGTTGGTCGGCTGATCCAAGAGCAGTACATTCGAACCAAACAGCATCATCCTCGCCAGCATGCATCGTACCTTCTCTCCTCCGGAGAGCACCTTTACCTTTTTATACACTTCATCCCCGGAGAACAGCATTCTTCCTAAAAAGCCCCGTAGATACGTCTCCGTAATGTCTCCTCGGGAGTATTTCTGCAGCCATCGGATGAGGTCCTCCTCGGAATCCGCAAAATACGCGGTGTTATCCTTGGGGAAATAGGACCGACTGGTGGTATTGCCCCACTTAAAGGTTCCCTCGTCCGGCTCCATCTCTCCCATTAAGATCTGAAAGAGTGTGGTAACGCTATTTTCATTATCTCCTAAAAAAGCCACCTTATCCGTCCGCTCGATCCGGAAAGATACGTGATCAAGCACCTTCACTCCATCAATTGTCTTCGAAAGGTTTTCTACCGTGAGCACCTCTTTGCCTACTTCTCTGTCCATCGTAAAGCCTACGAAAGGATATCGTCTGGACGATGCCGGCAGTTCTTCTACTGTCAGTTTTTCGATCAGCTTCTTACGAGACGTGGCCTGTCTGGATTTTGACTTATTCGCCGAGAACCGCTGGATGAAGCTTTGCAGTTCCTGAATCTTCTCCTCATTCTTACGGCTCTGATCCCGGATCATTCGCTGCATAAGCTGACTGGATTCATACCAGAAATCATAGTTACCGGTATACATACGAATCTGATTATAATCAATATCTACGATGTGCGTACAGACATTATTCAGGAAATGACGGTCATGGGATACCACAATAACGGTTCCCTCATAATCCATCAAGAAATCCTCCAGCCAATGTACCGACGACACATCCAGATGGTTCGTAGGCTCGTCCAGCAGGATGATATTGGGTTTTCCAAAGAGTGCCTGCGCCAGAAGCACCTTCACCTTCTCCGCATCGCTCAGGCTTTCCACCGTCACATACAGTTTATCCAAGTGGATTCCCAAGCCTTGCAGGAGTTTTCCTGCCTCCGTCTCCGCTTCCCAACCACCAAGTTCCGCAAACTCTCCTTCCAGTTCAGAGGCCCTGATCCCATCCTCTTCCGAGAAGTCCGGCTTGGCATATAAAGCATCCTTCTCCTGCATGATCTCATACAGACGCGGATTCCCTTGAATAATGGTATCCAATACCGTAAAAGAATTATAAGCAAAATGATCCTGCTTCAGAATCGACATCCTCTGTCCCGGGGAGATGGATACTTCTCCGGTAGCATCTTGAATCTCTCCAGACAAGATCTTTAAAAATGTGGATTTTCCAGCTCCATTCGCTCCAATAATTCCATAGCAATTGCCATCGGTAAACTTCAGATTCACATCAGAAAATAGCTTCTGTCCGCCATACTGCAGACCGACATCGGTGACTGTAATCATACATCCTCCTCTTATACTTCCTCTTTTTCGATCTGACGGCCCAGATGCAGTGTCACGCACTCGCTCTCTGCCACGGCCTTATCGATCGCCTCTTCGATATTTGTCAGATTCTGCTCACTCTTTTCGATTCGATCCAGATGCGGCTTGGTCTCCGGGTGCTTGGCTACGAAGATCGTGCAGCAATCCTCGTACGGCAGAATCGACGTCTCATAGGTATCAATCCTTTGGGCTACCTGAATAATCTCCTGCTTATCAAAACCAATCAGCGGCCGAAATACAGGCATCGTACATACTGCATTGGTACAATACAGGCTCTGCAGTGTCTGGCTGGCTACCTGCCCCAGATTCTCTCCCGTGACAAGCGCCATCGCCTCCTCATTCCGCGCGATCTTCTCCGCAATGCGCATCATGATCCTGCGCATGATGATGGTCAACTGGTCCTGCGGACACCGATCATAAATATCCAGTTGGATATCCGTGAAGGGCACAATATACAGACGAATATGGCCGGAGTACACGCTGAGGCGTCTGGCCAGTTCGATCACCTTATCCTTTGCCCGATCCGTGGTATATGGATGCGCATGAAAATATACTGCACACAGCTCCACACCGCGCTTGGCAATCATATATCCGGCTACGGGGCTGTCAATCCCGCCGGAAAGCAGCAGCGCCGCCCGATTCTTCGGTGAGACCGGCATGCCTCCCAGTCCCGGTAAGATCTTAGAAAACACATAGACACGGTTCCTGAGTTCTGTCCAGAGGATCACCTGCGGATGATGTACATCCACCTTCCACTGTGGAAAAGTTTCGAGCACCTTCTCCCCGACTTTTGCCGCAATTTCAAGACTGTTCAGCGGATACTTCTTATTGGCTCGTCTCGCTTCCACCTTAAAGGTGATAGGCGCCGGATTCTCTCCATAGGTTTCTTTTAGATACTCGATCGTATGGTTACAGATAGACTCCATGGAATCCTCCGTAAACACGCTGGCCGGACACAATCCAATGATCCCAAAGACCTTGCTGAGAGGCTCTATTGCCTCCTCGATCCGTTCTTTTCCTACCGGCTCGATTAAAAGCCTTCCCTGTTCCTTCGTGATCGCATACCGCCCCAGGTGCTCCAGGCGCTCCTTGATATTCTGAATCAGCAAATTCTCAAACTGATGCCGATTATTTCCTTTGATCGCAATCTCTCCGTATTTCACCAACAAGCCGTTTTGCATGCCATTCTCCTTCTGTTCTTTCTATCGCCTTGGCTTCATGCGCCGCAGCATGGGAATCGTCCGTTTCAGGGCTTCTACCGTCTCATCCATCTCTTCCTGAGTATTATATATGGATAGGCTAAACCGCACAGACTGATCCATCTGTTCGCGCGTAAGCCCTATGGCAGAAAGAGCCGGACTCTTTTCCTCCGGTTTATTGGAGGAACAGGCAGACCCTGAAGAGATAAATATACCATAATCTTCGAGACTATGCAAGAGGACTTCGGAACGAACATCTTGAAATCTCACATTGAGAACATGCGGCGCTCCCTCCTCGGGTACAGGGCCATTTGTCCATACCTCTGGGATTTCTTTCTGAATCCGTTCCCAAAGATATAATTTCAATTTTTGCACATAAGCGCTATGTCCCGTCAGGTCCTCTGCCGCCTCCTGCACAGCCTGTCCCATACCCACGATTCCAGGTACATTCTCCGTTCCGGAACGCATCTTTCTCTCCTGTCCTCCGCCTCGAATCAAAGGGGAAATCGTGAGTCCCCGCCGAACATACAGACATCCAATCCCCTTGGGCCCATGAAACTTATGGGCACTGGCGCTCAAAAGATCCACATGCCATTTCACAGGATCTACCGGCAGTTTCGCAAAACTCTGCACCGCATCTACATGAAAAAACGCCGGGCTTCCTGATTCTTCCAGGATCCTTCCCATCCCTTCGATGGGCTGAATCACACCTGTCTCGTTATTCACATGCAGACAGGTGACAAGAATCGTATCCGGACGCAATCTCTGCCGAAGGCTCTCCAGAAGAATCCTCCCGGTCTGATCCAACTCCAGATACTCGATCTCATACCCCATGGTTTCCAGCGCCTTCAGCGTCTCTGTCGTCGCTGGATGCTCGCCTTTCGCCGTCAGAATGTGACGTCCCTGACGTTTTCCCTTTTGCGCGGCGGCCCAAATCGCCGTATTGATACTTTCCGTCCCTCCCGAAGTAAAATAGAGCGTCACCGGATCCACCTTCATGTACTCTGCCAGAATCCTCCTGGCCTTTGTCACATACCCTTCCGCCTGCTGCCCCTTACGATGAAGTGAGGAAGGATTCCCATAGGTATTCACCATCGCTTCTGTCATCTTCGCAATCACACCTTCGGAAGGCTTTGTGGTCGCTCCATTGTCCAAATAGATTTCTTTCATCACATCTGTCCCCATTCATATAAAAGCAGCGCGGTTGCAATCGGTCCCGCTGTCTCTGTTCTCAAGATTCGCGGTCCTAGACCCGCTACCTTGGCACCCGCACCCACAAACGCTCTGACCTCATCCGGTTCAAGACCTCCTTCCGGTCCGATGAGAATCGCTGCTTTCCTGGGACGAGAAGCCGTCTGCAGGATACGCCGTAATGAATTTCTCCGTTCCTCCTCATAGAATACTAGAACCATATCGTATTCTCTCAAACGTTCCAGACACTGTGTCAATCGAATGGGAGCCTCTACCTGCGGAACCCTGCCGCGTTGGCTTTGTTTCGCGGCGGACCGGCTGATCTTATTCCACCGCTGCACCTTGTTTTCTGCCTTTTTCCCTTCTATATGGGATACCGATCTTGCCATCTGTACAGGTACAATCCGACTCAGCCCTGCTTCCACGCCTTTCTCGATAATCCATTCCATCTTATCCCCTTTCGGGAGTCCTTGAAACAGTGTAATTTCCATTTCCGGTTCTGTTTCCGCCACCCGGCGTGCATTCGCTCTGCACAGAAGCGTATCTTCCTCTATCTTCTCAATCTGACAGATATAATCGGTTCCTTTCCCATCACAAAGCGTGATGGTATCCCCAATCCCCATACGCAAAACATGGAGGATATGGTGGGCGTCTTCTCGCACGCGCAGGAGATCGCCCTGAATATCCTCCTCAGGTATAAAAAATCTCGCCATTATGCTTTCTTCTCGCTGAGAATCGCAGCCCAGCTTCCTTTCTCTTTCACTTGTATCACATAAAAACCCGCATCCTGAAGAGCCTTCTCCACCTCTTCCCGTCTCTCCCGTATGATTCCTGAAGAGATAAAGGTTCCGCCAGGCGCAAGAATCTGATATACATCCTTACAGAAGCCAATGATCACATCCGCGATGATATTGGCCACCACAAGCTGCGGCGTAATGCCTTGGAGCGCCGGGATCTTCATCAAATCTCCCTGGTATACGCTCACACGATCCGCCACGCCATTCCCTTTCACATTTTCTGCAGCCACTTCCACCGCCGCAGGATCCAGATCCGTGCAATACACACAACCAGCGCCCAGCTTCGCCGCCGCGATTCCCAAGATTCCACTGCCGCATCCTATATCAAACACCGTCTCGCCACCCGCAAGCTTCTGTTCGAGCATTTCTACACACATGCTAGTCGTCTCATGCGTGCCGCTGCCGAAGGCCATACCGGGATCCATTTGAATCACCCGGTCTCCATCCTGTGTCTCTGCTGTAAGCCAACTGGGAACCACAAAAATACTTCCGATATGAAACGGCTTATAATATTTCTTCCAATTATTAGCCCAATCCTCTTCCGCCATGCTGCAGACATCGATCTGTCCGCTGCCCACCGGCAAGAACTCGCCAATCTGCTCTAATACCTGACGGATTTTGAGCTGCATCTCTTCCAGCCGCGTCGCATCGTCCAACTGTGCTTCCGAGAAATAGGTACTGACCAGCACCTCATCCCGTTTCAAATCCTTTAACAGCTCTTCATCCACATAGTCCCAGTCCAAAGGATTCTTCTTTTGCATCAGAATATCCTTCGGATCAGAAATCTCCACGCCCTTTGCGCCCAGTTCTTCTTCCAAGCGATAGCTCAGCGCCTCCACTGCCTCTGTCACAGTGTGTATCGTCATACGGTACCAGTTCATTCCTTGTCTCCTCTATTTGATTTAACGTTTTTTACCCCAGAACCCTTTTCCGCGTTCTTTTACATCCCCCTCGCCCATCTCTTCTGCATACTTACGCAGGGCCTCCTTCTGTCGCTCATTCATGTGCGTCGGTACATCCACCGTCACCGTCACATAATGATCGCCGCGCTGGTTCGCGTTGCGCAGATAAGGTATCCCCTTACCGCGCAGACGGAACCTCGTACCCGTTTGGGTTCCTGCCGCAATCGTATACTTGACCTTACCATCGATCGTCGGAATCTCGATCTCCGCCCCCAATGCCGCCTGTGCGAACGAGATCCTCACACCACTGAATACATCATACCCCTGTCTGGAAAAAACCGGATCCGGCTGAATGGAAACCGTCACATACAAATCTCCGTTTGGACCGCCCTGCGTTCCCGGCTCCCCTTTTCCCGTCATTCGAATTCGCTGTCCCACATCGATTCCCGCGGGAATATCCACCTCGAAAGTCTTCTTCACACGCACGCGACCGCTGCCACCGCACTTTGGACATTTCTCCCGAATGATTTTCCCCGTACCATTACAATCTGGACAAGCATGTACGCTGGTCATCGTTCCTAACATCGTCTGCTGCTGTACGCGTACCTGGCCGCTGCCGCCGCACCGAGAGCAGGTTTCCGCCTTCGTGCCCGGCTTCGCGCCTGTACCGCCGCAATGATCGCAACTATCATACATCCATAGATCAATTTTCTTCTTACACCCAAACGCTGCTTCTATAAAGGAAATCTCCATCGAAGCCTGCATGTCGTTTCCTCGTTGCGGACCGCTTCTCTGACGCTGCCGACCGCCGCCAAATATATCGCTGAAGCCACCGAAGCCGCCAAATATATCGCTAAAAATATCGCCCATGTCGAAGCCTTCAAAACCAGAAGTACCACCGCTTGCCGGATCAAAGGCGCTGTGTCCGTACCTGTCGTACTTCGCCCGTTTATCCGCGTCGCTCAGTACAGCATAGGCTTCCGACGCCTCTTTGAACTTCGCTTCTGCCGTCTTATCTCCCGGATTTGCATCCGGATGATACTTCTTCGCCAAAACACGATATGCTTTTTTAATCTCCTGTTCCGTAGCATCTTTGTTGACACCCAGAACCTCATAATAATCTCTCTTCTGTTCCGCCACCGTCATCACCTTCTTTTTTACGCACACTCAGGCGGCAGGAACCCATCGTCCCTACCGCCCTCGCCTGGCATGATCTATACTGATTTATACTTCCTTGAAGTCTGCGTCAACCACATCGTCATCCGCGCCACCGGAAGTATTTCCACCATTGGCTTCGCCGTTAAAACCACCCTGGGTTCCGCCTTGAGGCCCTCCCTGCGGACCGCCCTGCTGCTGATACAGCTTCGTTGCCATCTCATTCAAAAGCTTTGTCAGATCTTCGGTCACAGACTTGATCTCCGATACCTGGCTTTCCGAAGGCGTCGTATTCTTGCAAGCTTCTGTCAAGCTCTTCAACTTAGAAGAGGCATTCTCAATAGCGCTCTTATCCGAAGCATCCACCTTATCTCCCAGTTCTTCCAATGTCTTCTCTGCCTGGAATACCATAGCATCCGCCTCGTTTACAGCATCAATACCTTCCTTACGCTTCTTATCCTGCTCCGCATACTGTTGCGCTTCCTGTACCGCACGATTGACCTCGTCATCCGACAGGTTCGTAGAAGCCGTAATCGTAATCTTCTGCTCCTTGCCGCTGCCCAGATCTTTCGCTGCTACATTTACAATACCGTTGGCATCGATATCAAAAGTCACCTCAATCTGCGGGATTCCACGAGGAGCCGCCGGGATTCCATCCAGACGGAAACGTCCCAGTGTCTTATTATCCACGGCCAGCGGACGCTCACCCTGTACCACATGAATATCCACCGCCGTCTGATTATTCTCTGCGGTAGAGAAGATCTGGCTCTTCTTGACAGGAATCGTAGTATTCCGCTCGATCAGAGGAGTTGCGACACCGCCCATCGTCTCAATACCCAGTGTCAGCGGGGTAACATCCAACAGCAGGATATCGCCGGAACCTGCCTCACCGGACAGCTTGCCACCTTGAATCGCGGCACCGATAGCCACACATTCATCAGGATTCAATGTCTTAGAAGGCTCTTCACCAGTCAACGCCTTTACCTTGTCCTGTACTGCCGGGATACGGGTAGAACCGCCTACCAGCAGAACCTTATTCAGCTCGCTGGCAGAAAGTCCTGCATCCTTCAAAGCATTCTGTACCGGAATGACCGTACGCTCTACCAGATCGGCTGTCAAACGATCAAAATCCGCACGGCTCAGTGTGATATCCATATGCTTCGGCCCCTCTGCTGTCGCCGTGATGAAAGGCAGATTGATATTGGAAGTCGTCAAGGAAGACAGCTCCTTCTTTGCCTTTTCCGCTGCTTCCTTCAGACGCTGCATCGCCATCTTATCGTTGCTCAGATCCACACCATCACTCTTCTTGAAGGTATCTACCAAGTAATCCATGATTCTCTTATCAAAATCATCACCGCCCAGATGATTATCTCCGCTGGTTGCCAGAACCTCGATGACGCCATCGCCAATCTCGATGACGGATACATCGAACGTACCGCCGCCCAGGTCGTATACCATGATCTTCTGCTCTTTCTCATTATCCAAGCCGTAAGCCAATGCTGCAGCCGTAGGCTCATTAATGATACGCTTTACATCCAATCCTGCGATCTTACCTGCATCCTTGGTCGCCTGACGCTGTGCATCCGTAAAGTACGCCGGAACTGTGATCACAGCCTCTGTAACCTTCTCCCCCAGGTAACTCTCCGCGTCGGACTTCATCTTCTGCAGAATCATCGCAGAGATCTCCTGCGGGCTATAGTTCTTCCCGTCAATATTCACACGATGATCGGTCCCCATCTCTCTCTTAATAGAAATGACCGTTCTATCTGGATTCGTGATTGCCTGACGCTTTGCGGTCTCACCTACCAGACGCTCTCCATTCTTCGTAAATGCCACGATAGAAGGCGTGGTCCGCATCCCTTCCGGATTCGTAATGACTACCGGTTTGCCGCCTTCCATGACAGCTACACAAGAATTTGTTGTACCCAGATCAATACCAATAATCTTTCCCATAATTGTATCCTCCTAAAAGATATTTCTTTTATCATTTCCGCATACACAATCGCGGGTTATTTTCTTCCTTTCAGTTTGCTACTTTCACCATGCTGTAGCGAACCACCTGTCCTTTATAGCTGTATCCCTTCTGGAAGACCTCACAGACGATGTTCTCATCCATTTTCTCGTCTTCAATATGGGTGACAGCGTTATGCTTATTCGGATCAAAGGGCTCTCCTTCTGCCGGGATTTCTTCTACACCAATCGCCTTCAGCGCCCCTAAGAACTGCTGATACATCATCTCCACACCCTTGGCAGTCGCATTTTGCTTCTCTTCTTCCGGAATCGAAGCCAATGCGCGTTCGAAGTTATCGAGCAGCGGCAAAACTGTGGAGATAACCTCCAGCACGCCCTTTGTCTTCTCCTGCTCCTTCTCCTTCTCCGTGCGCTTACGGAAGTTATCAAACTCCGCCATACTCCTCCGAAGTCGATCCAGGTACTCCTCCGACTGCTTTCTGGCTTGCTCCAGCTGTTCTGTCAACTCTCTGATCTGCTTCTGCTCCGGAGTCTCCTCCTTCGCCTCTTCCGCAGGTTCCTGTACTGCCTGTTCTTCTGCAGACAGTTCCGTATCTTGCTGCTTCATTTTCTCGACGTCTTTCACGTCTTTCTTTTCCTTCTTATCTCTTTCCTTCATATTGTTCCGCCTTTCTATTGATCATCCTGCTGAGGAGGTTCGGGCAGGTTTTTATTTTCTTCCTCTCCCCAGACCATCTTCTGAAAATCCTGCATGATGCTACCCAGGGTAGAAATGACCTTCCCATAATCCATTCGAACCGGCCCGATCACACTGACAGAACCAATGTTGCGCCCTCCCACACTGTAAGTGGTCGTTACCACGCTGCAATCCTGCATAGGCTCTAACTCATTCTCTGTCCCGATCGTGATCCGAAGATTTCTTCCCGGCCCAATCGAACGCGTATCTCCGATGGCTTGCAGCATCTCGTCCTTACGCTGAAATACTTCCATCAATGCTCTCGCTCTCGTAACATCGCTGAACTCCGGGAAATCCAAAATATTCGTCGTTCCCGTGGCATACAGCTCCACATCATCCGCATATTGCACAGTGGACTGAATCGCATCCATCAGATCCGTTACAATGTTCTGATCCGCTCCCAGCTCTCGTCTTGTCTTCTGAATCACCGGAAGATTAATCTCCTCCATCGTCAACCCCTGCAGGTTATCATTCAAAACCTTGGATAGACGATCCGCCTCCTCATGAGTCAGAGCTCTGGCCGTCCTCAGCACATGATTCCGAACGATATTCCCGTCCGTAACAATGACCAAGATCGCGGATCTGGCATCGAGAGGAATAATCTGCAGATGTTTCAGCTTCGTACGCTTCATCTGCGGCATGGTGACAACAGTAGGATACCGCGTCAGTACCGAGAGCAGTTCTCCCATTTCCCTGAGGAGCGTATCCAACTGGTGGCTCTTATCTGCCAGAAGTGCTGTTAAGACACGCGTCTCATTCTCATCCGGAATTCTGCCGGACGAAAGCAGATGATCCACATACAGCCGATACCCCTTTGAAGATGGGATACGCCCAGCAGACGTATGAGGCTGGATGATAAATCCCAATTCTTCCAGATCTGCCATCTCATTGCGAATCGTAGCAGAACTGAGTCCCAGAGGAGAACGCCTTGAAATCGTTCGGGAACCTACCGGCTCCGCTGTTTCCAGATAATTCAATATAATTGCCTGCAAGATCTGCATCTGCCGCGCACTTAAATCATCCATCATGTCATCCTCCTTTCTGGGTTTGTTAGCACTCAGCTTGATGGAGTGCTAACATCTGTACATAACATAGCACTTGACTTAGCGTTTGTCAAGTGCTTTTTTAAAATTCATAATTCATTCACATTTTCATTCTGATTCATCCACAAAAGGAGCTGCCTGTCCCGGCTGTTCCTGCCCAATCACATCCCAAGGTGTAATCATTCCCAGGAGCCGTTCACCAAACTGCCCATTCTCCGTTACGAAAATGGCGACCAGCCGCTTTGTATGCTGTCCCCGCTTTCTCTCAAACCGATCGCGCACATCCCAGTAACTGGCTTTCTTACTCACGAATTCAAATCGTTCCGTTTCATGATGATCCAACTTCAACAGATCGCCAAAGTCTTCAATCGTAGTGCGTTTATCCATGCCATGGCCCACCTCTTCGATCACATAGGAAAACACCGTGCTGATGCTGAATACTCCAATGAACTCCCCATGCTGGAACACTGGCACATGAGAGAAACCTCGTTTCTGCATCTCCCGCATCACGCGAAGTGCGCTCTGATCCAGATAGGCAATCATCAGCTTATCTCGCGGCGTGGCAAAGTCCATGGCCGGCTGCGGTCGCCGAACGTACTCAATCACCTCCCGCAGTACCTCTACCAATGCTTCCGACGGCTCTACAACCGACTGTCCGTGAATCGCAGCATGATGACTCAAAAGATTCCGCACCTCTCGGCATACGTTGAGATCTTCTCTAAATGGCGCTCCTTCATCATCGTTCATAAAGTCCATCACTACACTGCCATACTTTCGTCCGCTTTCTTGAAATCGCTGTTCCAATGTCTCTTCCAACTGACGATACAAATCTAAGAAAACCATACTGCGATTTCCCATTGCTTCGTCCTCCTTATAGCAAAAATGCCGCAAATACCTGATTGGCCAGGTCTTGTCCTCGCCGACTCAGCAGGATTCGATCTTCTTTTCTAAGAATCAGGCCCTCTTCTTGCAGGCTGCGCATTGTCTCTCCATAGACTGACTCTGCACTGCGGGCAAACCGATCTCGAAACTCTCGCAGATCCACACCCTCTGTCTTTCGAAGTCCTAAGAACATCCATTCTTCCATCTGATTCTTCAGGCTGTTCTCCTCTTCGATTCGTTCGCACGCCGCCGGATTCTCCGCCTGTACATACTCACACAAATCTTGCACATTCTTGCGCCGCACGCCTTCTATATAGGAAGCAGCCCCTAATCCCAGCCCCTGATAATCTCCCAGTTCCCAATACACCAGATTATGCCGGCAAGCATACCTTGGTTTTGCGAAATTAGAGATCTCGTACTGCACATATCCGGCCGCCTGTAACCGCTTAAGCGTCAAATCATACATGGTTCTCTCCGTCTCTTCTTCTGGAAGACTCTCCCGTCCCTGCTCCACATCCTCATAGAGCGGCGTTCCTTCTTCTAAAATCAGGCTATAACAGGATATATGCTCCGGGTCTAGCAGGATCACTCTTTCCAGCGTTTCTGCCCAGTCCTCCAGAGACTGCCCTGGCAAGCCCATCATAAGATCCAGATTGATATTGGAAAAATCAGCTTCCCGCAGCATTTTCATACTCTTCACGGCCTGCTCCCAAGTATGGATTCGTCCAATCCGCCGCAGGAGGTACTCCTGCGTGGCCTGTACTCCCAGGCTGACTCGATTCACACCCATTCTGTGCCAACTTTTTACCTTATCTTCATTCAATGTGCCCGGATTCGCCTCCATGGTCCATTCCACATCCGGCGCCCATTCTCCCGTACAGGCCCTCAACGCAGCCGCCGTCTCTTCAAACTCTGAGGCTTCCAGCAATGACGGCGTGCCTCCTCCCCAGAAGATTGTCTTCACCCTATATTTCTGAAACGCTGCGGATCGATACCGCATCTCCCGCACAAGCGCCTGTAAATAGGCTGTCCGCTCCTTGACATTTCCGGGAGCGGACAGGAAATCGCAATATCGGCATTTTCTGACACAGAAGGGAATGTGTACATAAATGGCCAGATCTCTCATTTATCATCCTCATCAAATTTCAAAACACTCATGAATGCAGATTGCGGTACTTCCACGTTCCCCACCTGGCGCATCCGCTTCTTTCCTTCCTTCTGCTTCTCCAAGAGTTTTTTCTTACGTGTGATATCACCGCCATAACACTTGGCCAAAACATCCTTTCGCATGGCTTTCACCGTCTCCCGCGCGATCACCTTGCTGCCGATGGCTGCTTGAATCGGAATCTCAAACAGATGCCTTGGAATCTCTTCCTTCAGCTTTTCCACGATTCTGCGGCCCCTCTCATACGCCTTGCTTTCGTGCACAATGAAGGACAATGCGTCTACGGCCTCCCGATTGATCAGGATATCCAGCCGAACCAGTTCGGAACGCTGATAGCCGATCAGATCATAATCGAAGGAAGCATACCCTCGGCTTCGAGATTTCAATGCATCAAAAAAGTCATAGATGATCTCATTCAGCGGCAGCTTGTATGTCAGCAACGCTCTTGTATTTTCGATATACTCAGTGCCCACATACTCTCCCCGGCGATCCTGACAAAGCTTCATAATACCGCCAATATGTTCCGAGGGCAGCATGATCTCCGCCTTGACCATCGGCTCTTCCATATAGTCGATTTCCGCCGGATCCGGCATATCGGCCGGATTCGAAAGATTCAACATCTCTCCGTCTGTCTTATGAATTTTATAGACAACGCCCGGCGCTGTCGTCACTAGATCCAGATTAAACTCTCTCTCCAGACGCTCCTGAACGATTTCCATATGCAGCAATCCCAGAAAACCGCAGCGAAATCCAAATCCCAGCGCCTTGGAGGTCTCCGCTTCAAAGAACAGGGATGCGTCGTTAAGCTTCAGCTTTTCCAATGCGTCCCGTAGATCTGGATACTTAGATCCGTCCGCCGGATACATGCCGCAGAAGACCATCGACTGTACCTGCTTATATCCGGGTAAAGGCTCTGCCGCAGGCCGGTCTGCTCCCGTCACCGTATCGCCCACCCGCGTGTGGCTTACGTCTTTGATGCTGGCCGTAAAATAACCCACCTCTCCTGCAGAGAGCCCCCCTTCTGAAGGCATCAAACGCCCTGCTCCCATATACCCGGCCTCAACGACCTCATACTCCTGTGCTGTCGCCATCATTCGAACCCGCATTCCTTTGCGAATACTACCCTCTTTCACGCGAATAAAAACGATCACACCGCGATACGAGTCGTAAAGGGAATCAAAAATCAATGCCTGCAACGGTGCTTTCGGATCCCCTTTGGGCGGAGGCAGAAGTTTTACAATCTTCTCCAGCACTTCATCGATATTCAAACCGATTTTCGCCGATATAAGCGGTGCCTCCTCTGTATCCAACCCGATCACATCTTCGATTTCCTGCTTCACCCACTCCGGATTCGCAGCTGGCAAGTCAATCTTATTGATCACCGGCAGAATCTCCAGATCATGATCTAATGCCAGGTACACATTGGCTAGCGTCTGCGCCTCTATGCCCTGTGCCGCGTCTACTACCAAAACCGCGCCCTCACAGGCCGCCAGACTCCTGGATACCTCATAATTAAAATCCACATGCCCCGGCGTGTCGATCAGATTGAGGATATATTCCTGCTGATTCCGCGCCTTATATATCAGACGTACAGCCTGGGCCTTAATCGTAATTCCTCTCTCTCTCTCCAGATCCATATTGTCAAGCACCTGATTCTGCATTTCCCTGGCCGTCAGTAATCCGGTCTTCTCGATAATACGATCCGCTAATGTTGATTTCCCATGGTCGATATGGGCAATAATACAAAAATTTCGAATATTTTCTTGCTTTGTCACCTTGTGCTTAACTCCTTTAATTCATCCCAACATTGCCATAGTAGTTTGACGCCTCCTGGCGGCAAACTCGAGGCGTGGTTCAGTTCTCTACAACTATAGAAAACTGTCATGCCACGCCTATTATACCATCTTTCCCCTGTTGAAATCAATGTATCGTATAAAAAAAACATGATCTTCCTATATTTTATCCCTTTCCTTGCAAAACACTCATCAATACCGGCGCAAAATGATCCATGGCCCGAAAACACTCTTCCAGCGTATTTCCCTGTGCTCCCACTTCCAGAAGGATTCCCTTCTCTCTCATAAAAGCACTATACCTGTAACTGGATAAATAAATCCCTCGCATCAATCCCGGTCTCAACGCCTCAGCCGCCATTTTCAGACGAAAGCTGAACGCCAGATTGGCGGAACGGTTAGGATTATATAGATAAGAAACATCTTCCATCTGTCCCGATTCCCAGTTGTACTCCGCGCTAATTCCATTGACAATCATCAGCTGCGCCACATCCTGTCCTTCTATTTCTGTAACCAGACGTCCATCTCCCCCAATTCCATCCCGATGCAGATCAATCGTCACCTGAATCGATGGATTCGCATCCAGAATGGGCTGCACGCCCGAAATCATCTGATCATACGCGTTAATCTGGCTGTTCTGATCGTACAATGTCGTATCATGCATGACTTCCACACCATACTGACTTTCCAATACCTCTTTTAAGTACTCCCCCACTTGAACGACTCCCTGGGGACCTGAATCTGCATACATCTCGCTGCCATGCGTATGAAAGATCAAAATCTTTGGCCCTTCTACACTGAAATCCGTCGTAGAATCCCAGTTCAGAAAACTATCCAGATCAAAAAGTTCCGGTTCTGGTACAATGTAATCACTATCATATAAATATAAATTCTTTAAATTATCAAAATTTCGCAGCTGTTCTACCGGATACTGATCTCGTAAATCCGAAAGCTCCGGCTGAGACACACTGCTTTTCTCCGTCACATACAATTCTGGATATCCCCCAAAACTTTCCGGGCTCGATTCCCGTCCTTCTATATCGGAAGAGGTTTCCAGATTCTGAGAATTACGGAGTACCTGCAGTAATTGCTGTCCGGCTTCTGTACCTTGTACAGCAATCACAGCCGCAACCTGACCCACCAGTACCAGCACAAGTATGAAAAGTGGATGCCACCTGCGTTTTTTGCGGCGCGTCCGTCTTCTTCGTTTTCTTAGATACACGTCCTCTGCCCCCCTTCTCCACAATCTATGCAGAAAACGGGCAAAAAATGCGAACCATCCAATCGATAATACCCTACCGCCGAAATCGAATGTTTCAAGAATTCTCCAGGCTCAAAATAGTTTCTGAATCTTTCTGCCAAATAGAAAAAAGCCCCCCTGAGGAAGCCGTGAGATTGCTTCTTCTAGGGGGCCTTCATACATTCTTGCTTATGCGGTCATCTTATTGACAGCCTTTGTCAGTCGGGAAATCTTTCTCGCGGCATTGTTCTTGTGAAAAACGCCCTTGCTCTTCGCCTTATCAATCGCGGAAATCGCTGCGGTCAGATTCTCCTTTGCTGCGGCAGCATCCTTCGCCTCGATAGCGCCAAGCACCTTCTTCACCGCGGTCTTCACCTGCGACTTAATCATCTTGTTGCGAAGGGTTTTCTTCTCGATTACCAGAATTCTCTTCTTTGCGGACTTGATATTTGCCATGGAATCCTCTACTCCTCCTGTATCTTATAGTTCTATTTCTTGAGACACGAATAATAGAACGGACATACACGCGTTTTATTGTACCTCTCATTTCTCTATTTGTCAACGCATATTTTAAAAAAACTGAAAAAAAATATATCTCAGGACTGCTTACTCTGCAGATCCAGTTTCCATCCACAAGGAGGTTTCACCATGTCCGATTCTGTGCATACCGATCTGGCACTGGAAGCCCGAGAAGCTCTGCTGCATGCTTCTCCCGGCGAGCCTGACGGCATCGTGTTTGAAGAAGAGCGCATCGGGTCATTCCAGACTCTTGTTTCTACCGTACGCGTCCTCAACGCCGCAGGTGAACAATCCGTAGGAAAACCCATCGGAACCTATATCACCCTGGAAAATCCTCTCCTGCGCCAGAATGTTTTAGAGGCCCATGAGGAAATCACCAGTCTGTTCAGCCAGACACTCCATCGTCTTTTTCCATTGAAAAAGAAAGACCGTGTTCTCATCGTCGGTTTAGGCAATGCCGATGTGACCGCAGATGCCCTAGGTCCATTATGCGTCTCCGGTCTTCTGGTCACCAGACATCTATCCGGCATTCTCCCCCATGAGCTGGAAGGCCGCCTGCGTTCCGTATGCGCCCTGGCACCGGGTGTCATGGGACAGACCGGTCTCGAAACGCTGGAAATCATCCAGGGAATTCAGCAGAAGGTGGGCGCAGATGCCATCCTCCTCATCGATGCACTGGCCGCGGGCAATACCCAGCGTATCAATGCCACGATCCAACTGACAGATACTGGTGTCTGCCCAGGCTCCGGCATCGGAAATCGCAGACAAGCCCTTTCTCCCGAAACATTAGGCGTTCCTGTCGCTGCCATCGGGATTCCCACCGTTGTAGATGCCCGAACCATCATCCGGGAAGCCGTACCCGAAGCCCCTTCCGAGCAGCTCTCTTCTATCGATTCTCTGTATGTAACCCCCAAAGACATGGACGCTGTCGCCAAACGGCTGGCACGAATCCTTTCTGATGGACTGAACCGATATCTGCATGCACTGTCTCCTGACGAGTTCCGCACCTATTTATATTAGATCAGACTTGCGCCATCAGACTCCAAATTCCGTCTTCCACATCCAGCTGTCCCGTTTTCACCTTCTCATCCGTTTCTGTCAGAAGGATCAGCCAATACTCCAACTGCTCCTTAGAAAAACGTCCCGCCTGCTTCTGATACAACCATACCACCTTCGGAGAAATCCCAACAAAACTGGCACACTCTTCCTTGGAAAGCCTGCGGTTTCGACAAAGACTCATTCGGTACAGACGCCGCACCTGCTGTGCCAACATATAGAAAATGCGTTGCGGTGCCTCATTGTTTGAAATCAGTCTCTCGTAAATCCTGGCCGCTTCCCTTCGATTCCGATTCCCCAGCGCATCGGTCAGCTTGAAGATATTATTTTCCGGCTGTGGTGTACAAATGACATCAATGTCTGCCATCGTAACGACTGGATTTTCCCCTTTATAGGCCGCCAGTTTGGCCAACTCCAGCTGCTGATACCGCATATCACCGCCTACCGTCTGCAGAAAATACCGGGCCGTTGCCTCGTCTAACATCTTCTGTTCTTTCGCCAGTTCTCTGGCGACAAAACGGATCATGCCGGCCTCACCCGGCTGGGACAGCTGCGCACAATACCCGCATTTCTGTACCGCTTTATAGAGAGTCGTTCTCTTATCCGCCTTTTCCTCCTCAAAAATCAAAAGGGCCGTATCCGGCAGCTCCTCCAGCATCCCCCGTAGCTTGTCCTCTTCCTCCACTCCCTCTTTTCTCCCGGAAAACCAATGAGAATCCTTGACCCAGGTCACCCGCTTTTCTCCCATGAAGGGATACGTATCCACACTTTCTATAATACGATCGGCCGTGGCCTCTTCCCCCTCCAGAATACAGAGATTCATGAAGCGATCCTCAGGTGCCACGTTTCGATCCACCAGCCTCGCCGCATAGAAATGGACCAGATAATCCTCCTCCCCAAACAACAAATAGACCGGTTTAAATGTCCCCTTCTTCAGATGCTCTGTCAAAACTTCCATGATTTCCCTCCTCAACCTGCTTTTCCGGTTACATACGTCCAGGTATCGTCTCGTACCAAGATCTGAACCGCGCCCACATCATCTGTGACCAGGACCTGGCTGCCTGCATTCTGAATCCGCTCCAGCGTCTCCTGATGGGGATGCCCATACCGATTCTCCCGATCACAGCTGATCACGGTGAGTTCTGGCCGTACCCTCGACAACAGCGTATCGCCCGTCGATGTCCGCGACCCATGATGCCCTGCTTTCAAGATCTGACAATGCCCTATATCTTGCGCAAATCTCTCTTCGGCCGCCAGATCCGCGTCTCCACAAAACAAAATTCCTATGTGTTTGGCCGCCAGCCGAATCACCATAGATGCGCTGTTGCCATCCGCATACTCCGCCTTGATTTCTGGAGACATGCAGGTAAACGTCAATTCCCCAGCCTGAACCCGATCTCCGGCCTCCATCAGATATACCCTTTGTCCCCTGTCATATAGTTCCTCCAATCTCTCATTCTGATGCCACGATCCATCAGGAACATACCACGCTGTGACCCGAATCTCCGCCTCCTCCAACAACGTGAACAGTCCCTCCACATGATCCCAATCAAAATGGCTGATCCAGATCCCGTCAATCTGCGTGATCCCTCGAGATCGCAGATACGGACGCAATGCACTGCCATAGGCCGGTCCGGCATCGATCAGGAAAGTCTTATCTCCGCTTTCGATCACAGCGCAATCCCCCTGTCCCACATTCAGAAAGGTACAGCGCCATCCTGCCTCTGGCCAGAATAGCCGCAGCAAACAAAGTATAAAAACACTGATGCAAAGCCAGGGAATCCCTTTTCTTCGCATATTCTGCCACAACAGAACAAGTCCCCACCCCAGATAATATAAAAGAAGAAATCCCATATCCGGGCATCCCAGTGTCCATACCGCACCTGGCCATGTCAATACTTCCTGCGCAAGAAAATAGATTCCACATAATAAAACATAAACGCTTCCTGCCAGGAAGACCCCTGCCTCCTCCCAAATAATGAGCAGAAGCAGTATCATTCCCCCCAGGATAAACAACAGGCTCATCACCGGCAGAATGAGCAAGTTCAAAAGAATCTGATATGGGGAAACACGATAGAAATAATACAGACTCAGAGGCGTCCCCAGGATGAGAATTGCCACAGAAGGAGCTAACTGCTTTCGCAATGTGGGTGGCAGAAAAAAAGCCCGCCCTGGGATCCCCTGCAGCATACGCAATGCCAGTACACATCCAAAAGACAGTTGAAATCCAATATCCAACAAATACAACGGATGAATCAAAAGCAGTATGACTGCAGCGGCGGCCAGAGAATTGATCGGATCCTGCTTACCCCCTCCTAGTCCCTGTCCCGCAGACAATGTACTCAGAATCCCTGCACGCAGCGTCGATACCGCGGCTCCTGTAAATATCACATAAAACCACAGACAACCCGTGGCTACTACAGCAGCCATCCTGCGGGAAATCCACTTCTCCAGGACTTTTCGCAAAAGACTGTAGACCAGTCCCACATGCAATCCGGAAATGGCTAGGATATGGGCAATTCCTACATCCTGAAATGTCTCCTCAATGCTTTCCTCCAGATAACGATCCTCTCCCAAAAGGATCGCCGCTAAGAGTCCACCTTCCTGCTGGGGAAGTGCCTGCAAAATCTTGCGTGACAGCATCCTTCTCCACTTTTCCAGAATATGGCAGCTCCCCTCTCGAATCCCGGAAATCTGTGACAGTTCCGCCTCATAATAGATCCCCCGCACTCTGTCATAGGTCACCCGGTCAAACTCTCCCGGATTTCCTGGATTCTGAATCGGCGTCAGACGGATGTCTGCTTGGATCCACTGTCCAGCTTCTACGCCTGTTCCATAAGCTTCCGCCTTTCCCCGAAACGATTCGGAACGAATGAGGATCCTGAGATCTCCGCTCACGGTCTCCTCTGCTTCCTCAATCTGACAGACTACCGCCTTCATCGTTCTAGGAACCTTCTCTATGCCCTGCTCCCAGAATAAATGCAGGCAAAGCCGAAAACAGCCCGCCGCCATGGAGACGATCAGAAACCAGTAAAACCATCTGGGGCGCACCCGTGCCCGAAAGCATCTTGCGGCTGGCAGCACCAGTAATAACCCTCCCCAGGAAAAAAGGAGAGCAAACAGCGCTCCCATACCGCCTGCTGCTAATAACCAGACAAAGGGCCTTGCGATTCGCCATTCTCTCGTCTTCTTTCTTTTCATTCCTTCCTTCGCTTTGCGAATCCGGATTCTGCCTATTGAATCAACTCTTCATTGTAAGATAAGGGGGTATTAATCCGTACACTGGACTTATAAAACTCTCTCTGTTGTCCATCGATCAGAAACTGTACCGAATCTACCCCATAAATACGAGTCAGAGAATTCACAATCGAATAAATCGTCAAATATTCCATCGCTTCTCCTGCTATCTGGTTTCTCACGAACGCTTCGTTTAAATCCACATAGCATACTCCATTTTGCACCAAGACTTCGTTGATCTTCGTTCCCTCCGGAATCGAGGCTCTATGCCCCTCTTCCTCCGGGCCGTGAATTAACATCGCCAAAACCTTCTCTTCCAGACGTTCCGACATAAACACCGTAACGGTTCGTGTCTCCTCCACTAACTGCGTACTGTCCTCATTCAAAAAGTAGAGTGTCACGTCTACCGTATCCCGAAAGAAATTTTCATCGGCTTCATTCACGATCACGGTATCCTGAGTCAGGTAAGATATCCTCTCTTCCTGCAACGTTCCTTCTTCATTCGCACACCAGGCCCACAGTTCTACACTGTAGACATCCGGAATCCGTATTATGGATTTCATTATCCCCACCCGAAATACGTTTTCCACATTGGGCGTCAATCTTTCATAATCTCCCACCGCATGCAGAATCACACTTTCCACACCGTTCTCCTCGTTTCGGGCGATCTCATAGGTTACCTCAATACCCGATGGCAGAATACTCACATAATTCTGTACAGGATTTTTGATCGCACTCATGACGATTTCTACCCGTTCTGCCACAGATACATCCGACGGCAGCTCTAAAACATATTCCTGCAGAGAAGTGACCGTATCATTGGTATAGAAAATTCCCACGCTGTTTTCATCTTCCTGTACCTGACTGGAATCCTCTGATTCAGGCTCTTCCCGACTAATATTCTGACATCCCGATAAAGCCTGTGTCATGAAAAGGATCAGACACAGGATGATACATAACCGTTTCATCTGTCCTTCTCCTCCTTTTCCGCGAGGTTCTTGGCATTCTGTACCGCAATCAAAGGAATACGCACCGTAAAAGATGTTCCCACGTCTTCCTTGCTGCGAATACTGATCGAACCGTGATGCATGGTTATGATCTGATGCACAATCGCTAATCCCAGCCCCGTACCGCCCGTGGCACGGTCCCTGGTCTTATCCACTCGATAAAACCGCTGATAAATCTTATTAAAATGCTCTTCAGCAATCCCACATCCTGTATCACTGATCGTAATAATCGCATCGGCGAAATCAGAATCCACCTTCAAACGTACGCTGCCGCCTTCCTTATTGTACTTAATTCCATTTTCCACTAAATTGGATAAGGCCAGCGTCATCTTCATCTCATCGACTTCAGCCTCTACCTGTCCTCGATTCTCTAGAACCAATTCTACTTGTTTACGGTCTGCCAGCGGCTGCAGTCGCTTTAAGATCGACTCCGCCATATCATTCATCGAGACCATCTGCAAATTCAGTCCACTCTTACTATCCTCCAGACGCACCAAAGATAGCAAATCGTTGATCAGCGCGCTTTCCCGATCAACCTCTGAATTGATATCCTGCAGAAATTCTCTATAGATTTCCTCTGGCGCCCCCTTTTGCAGAAGCAACGACTCTGTCAGCACTTTAATCGAACTCAGAGGTGTTTTCAGTTCATGCGAAACATTGGATACAAACTCCTTCCGAGAAGTATCTGCTTCCTTCAGATCCGCGATGATAGTATCCATAGACTTCACTACTGCGCCATACTCGCTGGTCTCTCGTACCCGAGGTGACTGTTCCCCATGACCATTATTCACATCCCGCAGCCAACGGCGAATCTTGGCCAACGGTGCAAAGGAGTATGTCAACGTACCGCCAATCAGAAGACAGATCACAATCCAAGTCAGGATCAAGACCAGAATCACCGCATCCAAACTGTTCTGAATCTCCTGATACTGCCGTTCCATCGACAAGGATACATAGACAACACCCACCACATAAGAATCGCTATAGTCTAAGATGGGAACCGCAATTCGACCATACACACCATCGATTATCCGCGTTGTCTGGCCAGAAAGCGCTGTTAAAATATCATCATTGATAAAGGTTTTTCCTCTACGCGTATTGGCCGAGTCTTTCAAAACACGGCATTGCTCATTTAGCACCAGAATCCGCGCATCCTGATAAAATCCAGCCATGCTATCCACTTCCTCGTAATACTCGGAAGATCCTGTATTCCCTATGTATTGATTCATTGCAATATCCGACGCGACCAGCACCGCATACCGGCTGATCTCGTCCATACGAGAATTGATCCGGTAGTTAATCTGATTCGAAAATACGAAGTATAGTGTAAAGCAAAAGATCCCCGTCACAACAGCGATTAAAAAAATCGTGGCACGGATCTGAATCCGCTGATACCATTTCATCCTCTAACTCCTCAATCCTTAAAGAAGTATCCTACACCCCACTTCGTCTGAATGAACGTGGGCTCACTCGAATTGGGTTCAATCTTTTCCCGCAGCCTACGAACATGAACGTCCACCGTACGCACATCTCCAGGGTAGTCATATCCCCACACGATATCCAAAAGCTTTTCTCTGCTATATACCTTGCCGACATTCCGGGCCAAAAGCTCCAGAAGATCAAACTCCTTCGCTGTCAAGTTCACCTCTTTGCCCTCTACAAAAACCGTACGGCTATCGAAATCAATCGTAAGACCTCGAATCTCCAGTGTATTTCCTTTCTTCTCCTTCACTGAGCGAGTTCTCCGCAAGATCGCCTTCACTCTGGCTTTCAGCTCGACGATATTAAACGGCTTTGTCATATAGTCATCCGCGCCGTATTCCAGTCCCAGTATCTTATCCATATCCTCGCTTTTGGCCGTAAGCATGATAATAGGCACATCGGAAAATTCTCTGACCATCTGGCATACTTCCAGACCATCCAGCTTGGGCAGCATCACATCTAGAATCACCAAATCATATTCTTTGTCCTTAATCATCTCTAAGGCTGTTTCTCCATCATATGCCACATCTGCTTCAATTCCATCGTGTTCCAGGCTGTACTTAATGCCTTTCACGATCATCTTCTCATCATCTACAATCAGTATCTGTGTTGCCACTTTTGACTCCTCCTATCCCGCGGTTATCAAATCCCGTAGTTCTTCAAAAAGAGCGTCTCCAATCCCTTTTACATTCTTAATCTCTTCAATCGATGAAAAACCACCGTGCTCTTCCCGATACGCTATGATTCGTTCTGCCAGCGCTGGACCGATGCCCGGAAGAGCATCCAGTTCTATTGTATCCGCTTTATTCAGATCGGTCAAGTCATTTTCCGGATTAATTTCTTCCGGTCTGGATTCTCCTTGCCTAGGCACATAAATTTTCTGTCCGTCTTTCACAGGCTCCGCCAGATTCAGTCCAGACAGATCTGCATCTTCACTGCACCCTCCAGCTTTCTCTATGGCATCCACCACCCGATCCCCCTCTTCCAGAATATACACCACATCCTGATGCTGTACAGCCCCTCCCACATGGACATAGAGCTTTTGCTCTTCCTCCCTGCTTATTTCTATCACAGAGCTCTCAGCTTCATAGATGGGTTCCGGTATTTCTTCCGGTTTCTGTCTCACTGTAAAGTAGTACAAAATTCCTGTTATCAAAAGTATAAAGCCGCCGCCAATCCATTTCCATCGTCTTATTGTTTCTCTTGTCATTCTTCTTCCTCCCCTTGTGTCTTTCTGGAATCAATGCTATAATAATTAGGATCAAAAGGGCTCTTGCCTGTCCAGCCAGGCTAAATCTGAATTGGAGGAATCTGTTATGCGCTCAATCCACTCCCGCCGCAAAGGCCGTCTGCTTCCTATCCTGATACTCGTCTTCTACTGTATCACCGTCCTCCCGGTGAAGGCCGCTACCCCAGAGTTATCCGTCCCTGCTTCCTATGGCGTCGTCTTAATGGAAGCCACTACCGGTCAGACACTGCGAGAAAGTAACGCCGAGACGACTATGGCCCCTTATGGTGCAGTTAATCTTCTCATCGCTTTGACAGCCGCCAGACACGCCTCTTTGGATGATAGCGTGACAGTCCCTTCCGAAATTGATCAAGACATTCCTGATGAGGCCTATGTCATCTATTTGGAAGAAGGAGAAATTTTGACCGTAAGAGACTGCATCGCCGCCTTACTCTTTAATTCCGCGAATGATGCTGCCTATACACTGGCCGTCTCATTGGCTGGTTCCGTATCCGTCTATGCGCAGTGGATGAATGAATTGGCTTCTGAATATGGCGCTACCAATTCCCACTTTACAACGGTCTTCGATATGGCTTCTAAGGAACAATATACAACGGCCAAAGATATGGCCTATATTGCCGCTGCTTTCTGGCAGGAGGAGGCTTTGCGAGAACTCTTATGCAGTGATCTATATGCCATTTCCCCTACCAATATCACATCTGAAACCCGTTATTATGCAAATCCTTTCCGCATGTTGGCCATGGGTACCTCCAACTACTACGAATATGCATTAGGCGGCAAAGCCAGTCAAAATACTGTCATCGCATTTGCCGAAAGCAATGACATGACTTTAATCAGTGTGGTTTTGGGTGCGCTCAATTCTTCAGAAGCTTATAGTACCGCAGAAGAAGTACAGGAGTACGGATTCGATTACTTTCAGCCTGTTATGATCGACTATCCCGGCAATTCGGTTGCCCGAATCCCCGTTTATGATGGAGAAGATAAGATCGGCTATGTGGATGCTCTAGTCGAAGGTACTTTCTGCTATTACGCAGAAGTTCTCTCCCGTAAACCTACAGACCCAGAAGGGCTAGCCTCCTTCTTCAGCCACGAACTGCTTCTCCCGGATTCTCTGGAAGCGCCAGTAAAAGCGGGTGAGGTGATCGGACGCGTCGTCTATACAAAACTGGACGATCCCCATATGCAGATCTCACTGAATTGTACAGCCGGTAGTGATCTGGTTCCCATCGAGGATTCTCAGAAAGAGCAGAATGCCGCCTCCGGCGGATGGGTGCGATATCTGGGATGGATTAACTGGATTTTGATTCCTCTCATCTTATATCTAGCCTGGCGTTTAATCTGGCCATATCTGGAAAAGAAGCTTCATAAGCCCAAGTCCTTTTGACCCTACACTCTATATCATCGCTCTTTTTTATGTTTTGGCTGGCGTTTTTTGTAAAATTTACAATTTATTCAAGGAAGTGATCTGTCTTGTGTTCCAAAACCTTATTTCTTATCGGCGGTACCATGGGGGTCGGCAAAACCACAGTATGTCAACATCTGAAACATCAACTACCCTGTAGTGTTTTTCTGGACGGTGATTGGTGCTGGGATGCAGATCCTTTCCAGGTCACAGCAGAAACTCAGCGAATGGTTCTTGACAACATCTGTTATCTGCTCAACAACTTTCTTCACTGCTCCGTCTATACAAATATCCTATTTGGCTGGGTCATGCACGAGCAGAAAATCATCGATCATATCCTCTCTCATTTGGATCTCCAAGATTGTACCGTACACACCATTTCTCTCATCTGCGACGCTGATGCCCTCCGTATCCGTCTCCAAAAAGATATAGATGCGGGACTCCGTTCCGCCGATATTCTGGAACGAAGTACGGCGCGACTTCCTTTATATCATCATCTTCGTACAATTCAGATCAACACCTCCCATAAGACAGTGGAAGAAATTGCGGAAGAAATCTACCGCATTGGAAAAACAACCCTATCTGACTAAGAGATCATCTACACGCTTCGAGGATTCATATGTCTCTGGGAGCAAGCATTTTATACGCAACTTGAGGATCCGCGAGCCGTCAGTCTCGCATTTGCGCACAAATCCATTCCTTTTAGAATCGATTTATACGCAGATCCAGCGAAAAGGCTCTACAGAATCTCGCTTTTGCGTATAATTTCGGAGACATCTCCATCCCCACAGCACTTTTTATACGCAGTTATAAAATTCGCGTTCCTCAAATCTCTCGTCTGCGTATAAAATAAGGAACGTCTCCATCCCCACAATGTATTTTATACATCTTCTCCGTCCCTCCACCCCTTTTCTAAACACGACAAGGGGCCATTGCAAAATAGATGAGAAATCATAAGAAGCAATGGCTTCTTTTTGAATAAAAAACAGAGTCTGGAACAAAGCGGATG
>CALBGL010000123.1 GCA_937892735.1 uncultured Clostridia bacterium
TAACGCTCGTAAGCTGCGTCCCCTATACGTAACTCGATCCGAAAAATTAGGCGCCATGAACAGTTACGTGGAAGAGATGATTACCGGACAAAAGACGATTCGCGCCTATGCTCAGGAAAAAGTCATCTCTGATAAATTTGATACCATCAACATCGCTGGCGCGGACGCATATTATACCGCAGAATATAATGCGGCTTTCATGGGACCTACCGTCAACTTCATCAATAACCTGTCTCTGGCGCTCGTCACCGTATTTGGCGCTGTCTTCTATCTGATGAACATGCTGAGTCTGGGGAACATTGCTTCCTTCGTCCAATATTCTCGTAAATTCAGCGGACCGATCAATGAAGCTGCCAATATTATTGGCGAACTGCAGTCTGCCTGCGCGGCGGCAGAACGTGTCTTCCGTCTGCTGGATGAAGAAGAAGAGCCCGCCGATGTACAGGGAGCGATTGAGCCAGAAGACGTGAAAGGCGATGTGGTTCTGGACAAGGTCGCCTTCGGGTATCTGCCCGATATGCAGATCATCCATTCTTTCAGCATGCATGCGAGACCGGGTTCCATCATCGCTATCGTCGGGCCCACCGGCGCGGGAAAAACCACAATCATCAATCTCCTCATGCGATTCTACGATATTGATGGTGGAAGTATTCGTCTGGACGGCGACGAAATCAGTCTTCTGACCCGCAGCGGCTTGCGCAAGAGCTTTGCCATGGTCTTACAGGATACCTGGCTTTTTGACGGTACGATCTATGAGAATATTGCCTATGGACGAGAGGGCGCTACCCGCGAAGAAGTGATCGCGGCTGCTAAGGCTGCCCGTATCCATTCCTTCATACAGCGCCTCCCTAATGGATATAATACCATGATCAATGGAGACGGCGTCAATATTTCCAAAGGACAGAAACAGCTTCTGACCATAGCCCGCGCCTTCCTTCTCGATGCGAAGATCCTGATCCTAGATGAGGCCACTTCCAATGTGGATACCCGGACTGAGATTCAGATTCAATCGGCTATGCAGCGGCTCATGAAAGGAAAGACTTGTTTTGTTATCGCGCATCGTCTATCCACTGTCCGAAACGCGGATCTGATTCTTGTCATGCGAGATGGCGATGTCATCGAACAGGGTACGCACAATGAGCTGATCCAACAAAAAGGCTTTTATTATCAACTGTATAATTCACAATTTGAATAAACATCTCTTAGGAGACTAGGAAAACGCATTTCCTAGTCTCCTTTTCTTTATCTCAAAATGCAGGCAATTCCTCTGCGTAAATTGTACGCTCATGCCCATTTTTATTGCAAGAATCTCTCATCAGCGTATACTGTATACGCTGATGGTCTGCGACAGCTCGGTAATGTGAAGAATTGCGTATAAATTAGGAGGCCTGTAGACACAAAGCTGGAAAGATCTTACAGTTTTGTACACACTTTGAAAATTCGAGAGTCGTCACCCCCTTATTTGCGTATATTTCAGGGCTTCATCACTGGAATTATATGCACTTCCGCGATTCTGGAATGAATGTTTTCGCATTTTTGTACAAATTTTTCTTGACATTCTTTGCATTCCGAGTACAATAGTTTCTGGCAGCAAAAGTTCTTTAAGCAACCGTTGTCAAGGGAATTTTTAATATTGCAGGAAAAGAGGAGTTTCTATGAATGAAAAAAAAGATTTTCTAGGGAAGGAGCCGGTAGGAAAACTTCTTTTACGGTTAGCCCTTCCCACAGTTACCGCGCAGATTATAAATATGCTGTACAATATAGTGGATCGGATGTATATAGGACATATTCCCAACATTGGCGACGCGGCATTGACCGGTGTCGGTGTATGTATGCCTCTGATCATGATTGTATCCGCCTTCTCTGCTTTCGCGGCTTATGGCGGCGCTCCCCGCGCTTCCATCTTCATGGGCCAGGGCGATCAAGACTCGGCAGAAAAAACATTGGGAAACTGTTTTGTCATACAACTTATCATTTCTGTTCTGTTGACTGTGATTCTTCTGATCTGGAACCGCGATCTTCTCATGGCATTCGGCGCCAGTGAAAATACGATTCAGTACGGCGTGGACTATATGAATATCTATGCTGTAGGTACCCTCTTTGTCCAGATGACCCTCGGTATGAACGCTTTTATCACAGCACAGGGTTTTGCCAAGACGGGCATGCTTTCTGTACTGATCGGCGCGGTATCGAATATCATTCTCGATCCCATTTTTATTTTTGGATTGAATATGGGTGTCGCGGGCGCTGCCTTGGCCACCATTATTTCTCAAGCGTTGTCCTGCACCTGGGTTCTTTTGTTCCTACTGGGCAAAAAGACACAGCTCCGACTTTGTTTCAAAACCATGGGCTTAAACCGGAAAATCGTCTTTCTCTGCCTTTCTCTCGGTCTTTCCAATTTCATCATGCAGGCCAGTGAAAGCATTATCTCGATCTGTTTCAATTCCTCTTTGCAGAATTACGGCGGCGATATCGCTGTAGGCGCCATGACGATTCTGACCAGTGTAATGCAGTTTGCCATGCTGCCGCTGCAGGGTCTGGGGCAAGGCGCCCAGCCCATTATCAGCTATAACTATGGTGCCCGTAACGCGAAGCGTGTGAAAGACGCGTTCAAGCTTCTATTAAAAGTCAGCCTGATCTATTCTACCCTGCTATGGGCCTGTGTCATGCTCCTTCCCCAGGGATTTGCGGCCATGTTCACGAATTCCCAAGAGCTCATGGATTTTACGCAGACAGCGCTGCGTATTTATATGGCCTGTATGTTGCTGTTCGGCATCCAGATGGCCTGCCAGATGACCTTCACCTCTTTAGGAAAAGCGAAAGCCTCTATTCTGGTGGCTGTCATGCGTAAATTTATCCTCTTAATCCCTCTCATCTATCTTCTGCCGGCTATTCTCCCGATAGACCAGACGCTTGCCGTCTATATGGCCGAACCTGTTGCCGATTTCATCGCCGTCACCTTTACCGCTATCTTCTTCACATTCCAGTTCAAGAAAGTTTTGAAAGAAATGGCCTGATTCAAAGCTTCATCCAGAAAAAGGAACTGTAAAAACGAATTTATGTTTTTACAGTTCCTTTTATTTTCCCTTACATCAGCCTGACCATTTCCTTTTGCAGGCGTTTCATGATTCGTTTCTCAAGTCGGGAGATATAGGACTGGGAGATGCCCATACGGTCTGCCACTTCTTTCTGCGTCATCTCTTTACCTCCTGTATTGAGGCCGAACCGCAGATCAATGATACTGCGTTCCCGAGGGGTCAGTATCTCCAAAGAACGCCGCAGTAAATCCCGATCAATCTGTTCTTCAATTCCCTTGGACACGGTATCCTGTTCCGAACTCAGAATATCTGACAACAGGAGTTCATTCCCGTCCCAGTCCACATTCAATGGTTCATCAATCGAAATCTCTCCTCGCATTCGACTGTTTCTCCGAAGCACCATCAGGATTTCATTCTCAATGCAGCGAGAAGCGTACGTTGCCAATTTGATCTTCTTATCCGGTTTAAAGGTATTGATCGCTTTAATCAGCCCGATCGTTCCAATCGAAATCAAGTCCTCTACATTCATTCCCGTATTTTCAAACTTCTTAGCAATGTACACGACGAGGCGAAGATTATGTTCAATCAAAAGCTGTCTTCCTTTTTCCTTTTCTTCTCCCTCCTGCGTAAACATCTGCAGCGCCTTTGCCTCCTCCTGCGCCCCCAAAGGTTCCGGCAGGATATCGCTTCCTCCAATGTACAGAATCGTTTTTTCCGATGCCTCTTTCGTCAATACGAGCTTCTGCGCGCATAGCCACATCATCTTCATATCTGTCACTCCTTTTCTGCCTCGCACCATTGTGCCGGCAATATGGCCCTACAACCATGTACCCGTATGGATTGCCCTGTCCCTGCGATGACGGCTGTCACCGGCTTCTCCTGATCCTTTAGCCTCAAAATCAGCTGATCTGGACAAAATCCCCACATTACTTTTCCCTCACTTCCGATGGATCGATAGGGAATCGGTATCCTATCCACGATTTCCAATCCCGCTAAGAGCCCTTCCTCCACAATGACCACCGGCCTGTGTCCTATGGGATCCTGCAGTAAATTCCCACTGTCCAACCATCCGTAAAAACGGATGCTCTTCCCTTGTACCGTACAGGTGACTTCTCCCACCCTACCTCCCCGTCCGCTGAACCGATAATACGCCTGCAGGCTTTTTCCGCCCAGTATGAAAAGCAGAATCGCTCCTACCCATATCATCCAAGCTTCTCCTCCTAGCCACTGTGTACACAATTCCAGCAGCCCCTTCAAGAGGATACTCAATCCGAACAGCCATCCCAGGTGCACCAGAAAGGATCTGAGTGTCCCCACCCCCCAGGCCCCCAACACCATGCCGCAAGCCATTCCCAACAGGGCGCACCAACCGGCAAGACCTCCCACCAGCCCCCGTCGAAGCCACCACCAGACTGTGGAAAGTAATGCCGCCAAAAGTGAAACCACACCGAGACGCCATAACGGCGCCTTCCGTTCCAGCACACGATTCATCCAGTATAAGAGTAAAAAGTCCAGCAATCCATTGCACAGAAAATAGAGATCTACATACATACCATCCCTCCCCTGGCCTTGCTGTCCTCTATAGCTTATCACATGCATGCTGCGCAATTTGTCAAAGAGAGGTGGATAGATCAGAAAATTAAGCGACAAAAAAAGAGGGCGTGCTGCAAAAAACAACACGTCCTCTTGAATGATTCGATCTGTTCCGATCAGCTTCTGCGGCTACGCTGCAAAAATGGCGGGATATCCACCGGCATGTCATCTGAAGAAGGTCTGGGGCGGCTGGCGCTGCCATAATTATTGCCATATCCCGAACTACCGCTGTTATTATTATAAGGCGCTCCCGTGATCGGATTGCGCTGTATCTTCTCCTCTGCCGTTGTACTCTTCGCCAGATTATCCAGACTGCTGGCAACATTCGTCTCCTTTACCGCGGCCTTAGGCGCTGTATACGCAGAATAATCCTCATTGCCGAAATCCGTCGCAATCACAGTGACCACGATCTCATCCTGCAGATTCTCATCCATAGAAGTACCATAGATGACTTCCGCATCCGGATCGATATGCGCCGCAATCATATTGGGAATTTCCACTGCGTCGAACATCGTCATATCCGGTCCGCCGCATACATTAATGAGCACACCTCTCGCACCATCGATAGTGGTATCCATCAGCGGAGAACTGATAGCCTCCTCTGCGGCTTTTTTCGCCTTATCATCACCCTTAGCGCGACCAATCCCCATGTGGGCCACACCCTTGTTCTGCATGACGGTCTTCACATCGTTAAAGTCCACATTAATAATACCAGGACGATAAATCAGGTCTGACACGCCCTGTACACCTTGACGCAGAATTCCATCTGCCAGACGGAAAGTATCCTGCATAGTTGTCCGCTTATCCGCAATCTGCAGTAACTTATCATTCGAAATACAGATTAACGTATCTACGCCCTTCCGCAGCTCCGCAATCCCTGCCTCTGCCGCGCGCATCTTCTTTGCACCCTCAAAGGCAAAAGGTTTGGTCACAACGCCTACCGTCAGAATCCCCAACTCTTTGGCAATCTTGGCCACCACGGGAGCAGCTCCCGTACCGGTACCGCCGCCCATACCCGCGGTCACGAAGACCATATCCGCACCAGAAATCGCATCCTTGATCTCCTCTACGCTTTCCTCTGCTGCCTGCTTTCCAATCTCGGGCCGACCGCCCGCGCCTAAGCCTCGGGTCAGCTTCTGTCCAATCAGCAACTTGTTCTCCGCGCTGCCCAAACGCAATACCTGCGCGTCTGTGTTTACAATCAAAAACTCAGCTCCCTGCAGTCCATCGGAAATCATACGCTCTACCGCGTTATTTCCGCCGCCGCCTACTCCAATTACTTTTATTTTAGCCCTATTATCAGAAAAATCTTCTGTCCATTCGAAATCCAAAGCCAACTCCTCCTTCATCCTTCAGCCTGTATGTTACAATAATACCCGTTTTTCCGCAATAAATCAATAGGAAAGATCAAATTTCCATAAAAATTCATAAATCCACGGTCAATTCAATCAAATAGGTTTTTCTAAATATATTTGTTCTTCCAATTCTTCCAAGTGCAGGATTCCTTCTGCATCCGGCGTTTCTTCCAGGATTCTGGCTAAAGCCTGTATTTTAGAATCCAGATCCTCCTCTCCGCCGCACCGCACATCCAAACGTTCTGTGTAAAGACGGATGTCCGAGGTCTGCGTCAGATCCACCCGCAACACGCTGGAAGCAATGCCGTATTTCTGCAAAGCGCTGCATACGTCCATGATCGTCTGCGATAGAGATACACTCTCCGTATTAAGCGGTTCTCCCAACGTAAAGTTTTGTACATTAACGCCGGTAATCACCGGCATATCTTCCTCTAGATAGTGGGTGCTATCTACGACGTAGCCTGTCTCATCTAAACAGAGATACATCCCCATGTAGGACACATATCCTACCACAGTTCGCTCCTTAACCCGGATTTCCAAGCTGTTCGGCCAGTGTACATAGATATCCACCGTCTCTATACGTGGATTTAAATTCATCTTTTGAAAGGTACTTCCGATGAGAAAATGAAACATATTCATGCCCTCCGTCAGCCCCAGTTCCTCCTGAATCTCCTCTGCGGATACCACCTCATTTCCTGTGACGACAACCTCTCGTATCGAAAATACGAAGGAATTCAAAAACAATAAAATCAACAGGATCAGCAGGGCGATCAGCATTTTCTTACGCCGTCCAGAACCCTGATTATAGCGGTACTTGGCATCCAGTTTGATTTTCTTAGCCAATGCCCTGTCTCCTTTCTGTCTCGCTTGGCCGCCTCATCTATCGTCTGGGCGCCGTGGAATAACGTGAGATATTCAGTAAAATTCCCATGCTGCCCATCAAAAACAGCAGGGAAGAACCTCCATAACTGATGAAAGGCAGTGTTACTCCCGTTACGGGGATACTATTCGTATTCACCGCCACGTTAATGATGACCTGAATCGCCACCTGAGTAATCATTCCCACCGCCAGCAGGCTGGAAAACTGATTGGGCGCATGTACCGCAATCTTAATGCCATTCCAAACTAGGCCCGCGAAAAGCAAGAGCACGACTCCAGCACCAACCAGACCCAATTCTTCGCACAGCACCGCAAAAATGATGTCGTTGTGCGCCTCCGGAATAAATCCCAATTTCTGTACGCTCTGCCCTAAGCCTACGCCGAATAGTCCGCCGGAACCGACCGCGTAAAGCGACTGTATAGCCTGATATCCGTCCCCACTTGCATAATCCCAGGGATTCAGCCATGCCCGTACACGAATGGTTCGATAACTCCATTCTTCCATCAACGGCTGAATCCACTCGGGCATGCTGTCAATGGGCACCACCAGCGGGATCGTAACAATAAAGACCAAAGCCGCCAAAAGGGGGACTACTAGTACCAGGAAGTGCTTGATCCTAGCTCCGCCGACAAACATAATCACCAGACCGATGCCCATATTGACAATGGCCGTAGACAGATTCTCGATCAGAATCAGACCAGTGGGAATCAGAAGTACAATCAGAAGTTTGGCGAAGGTCCATACATTCTGTATGTCATCCCGATGCTGATCCACCAGTAATGCCATGAAAAGCGCCGTGGCAATCTTGGCAAACTCCGAGGGCTGGAAAGAATAATCTCCAAAACCAAGCCATCGTTTCGATCCGTTAATTTCCTCTCCTACAATCATCACCGCTACCAAAAGGATAATGGATAGAAGATACGCGGCAAACGCAAACCTGCGATACCATTTCAACGGTACATAGACCGCGCCGACTAGGACTACTGTACTGATTGCCAGCCAAATCAGCTGACGCTTAAAGTAATACAGGCTGTCCCCTGTATTATTGTAAGCAAAGTATACGCTGGAACTCGTCACCATGATAAGTCCGATCAATGACAACAACACCAGACAGGCGATGAATGTGAAATTCGTCTCCCGCTTCTCCGGCAAAGCCCACGCCTCTTTCTCTCGCCGATAATACTCGGCGCTGGCTTTATGGGGCTTCAGCTTGCTTACGGCCTGCATCGCAAATCCGCCTACCAGATCCAGTCCGCTCTCTTTCGGCTTGGCGGCTGTTTTCCTCGCGGATGTCTGTCTGGACACGGCCTGCTTCGACGACTCTTTAACAGAATACCGAGCCTGCTGCCGCAGGAAATCCTCTGGCACAAGCGTCCGAATCTTTCCTGTCTCTTCCGGTTTTTGCGCCTTACGTTTTTTCACAGTAGTCCTCCCCTCTATCCTCGTCTCATCCCAGCGCCAACAGGCCGATGAGACACAAAATCGCGGTGATGATGACGAACACACTGACCACCTTGGTCTCCTTCCAACCACTCAATTCAAAATGATGATGAATCGGCGCCATCTTAAACAGGCGCTTTCCATGCGTCGCCTTGAAGTATGCAACCTGCAACACCACGGATATAACTTCCAATACATAGATAAACCCGACAATGACAAGAAGCAGCGGGATCCGCAGCATCAGCGCCAAGGCGGAAACAAAACCACCAAGCGCCAGAGAACCGGTATCCCCCATGAATACCTTCGCTGGATTCACATTAAAGAGCAAAAAGCCCAGGAGACTTCCTGCCACGGCCGAAGCCATAGGAAGCAGATCACTGTTCTGTCCCCAACATACGACCGCAAAGAATGCCGCCACAATCACTGTCACGCCAGATGCCAGACCATCCAGGCCGTCGGTAAAGTTGACTCCATTGACAAACGCCAGAATCAAGAAAAACGCAAAGGGATAATAAAGAATGCCCAGATCCCACTCAAAAGAGACAAACGGAATCTCGATCGCCGTACCAATCCCCGAACGCCACAAATAGACGACGAACAGAAGAGCTACCACACACTGAAGCACCCATTTCTGCAAAGGCTTTAATCCTTCATTGTCCTTCTTGACTACCTTGATATAGTCATCCAGAAAGCCGATCAGACCAAAAGCCCAGGTCACAAAAAGCGCTGCGATAATCTGAGAATTAAACTGAAAGAAAAGTACGACTCCCAGGGTCAGACTGATCAGAATCATGATGCCGCCCATCGTCGGCGTTCCTGCTTTTTTTTGATGCTCTTTAGGCCCTACTGCCCGGATATACTGCCCAAACTTGAGTTTATGCAGCAATGGAATAAAGACGGGACATAAAAGAATCTGCGCCACGAAGGCGATAATGGCCGGAATAACGGCTGATTTATCCATAATATCTACTCCTATTTCATCATTTGAACAATTTTGTCTAAGGCCATCCTGCGAGAAGCCTTCAAGAGTATTATATCATCTGGGCGTAAAAGTGAAAAGAGTTTCTTACTCAGCATTTCCGTATTCTCAAAATAATAAGACGTCAATGTCGGCCGCACCTGGATGGCTTCCTCCACAATCCAGGCCGCGTCCTTTCCTACGCCAATCAAAACATCTACGGCGTGTTCTGCCACGTATTGCCCCACTTGGCGATGCCCCTTCTCCGAATAGAATCCCATTTCCAGCATATCTCCTAAAACAGCGACTCGCCTGCTGTCCGGTCGAAACCCCTGCGCGCAAAGCACATCCAAGGCCGCCTGCATCGATGCCGGACTGGCATTGTATGAATCGTCCAAAATCCGAAAGCGGTCATTCTCATACACATTCATTCGCATCGCGGAAGGCTGAAAAGATGCGATCCCTTTTGCCAACATCTCTGGCGAGAGCCCCAGATGCCTTCCGATCCCGTAGGCCGCCAGCATGGCATACACCATATGTTTTCCCAGAGCTTTGGTCATAAGCATCGTCTCTTCTTCACCGCGGCGAACCAACGTCTGTATTTCATCGCCCACTTGTTTCCACCAAAGCGCCCGAATTTCGCAATCTTCCGAGAAACCATATCGCCATACCGGCCGTTTCATCTGTCTGCTGTACGATACGAGCAGCGGATCGTCTCCGCAAAGAACCGCGAGACCGTCATCCTTCATCTCCTCAAACATTTCCGTCTTTGCCTTTAAGATGCCCTCTTGACTCTCTAAAAATTCGATATGAGAAACGCCAATATTTGTGATGACACCGACGTTCGGTTTTGCGATATGGGACAAATAACGGATCTCTCCGAAATGGTTCATCCCCATCTCCAATACTGCGGCCTGGGTGTCCTCTTCGATCTGAAATATGGCCAGGGGCAGCCCGTATTTATTATTTAGGTTTCCCGGCGTCTTGAAAACCTTCAGCCCACCGGAGAGTGCAGCGGCAATCATATCCTTTGCCGTGGTCTTGCCCACACTCCCTGTGACGCCGATGACAGGGATCCCCAGCTTCTTTCGATAATATGCCGCCAGATTCCCCATTGCCTGCACGGTCTCAGGCACGATCCAAAGGAGCTTTCCTTCCGGCACCGAGATCTCATGCGCCTCGGCGTAGGTCTTTTCGCAAAGACAGGCCACCGCTCCCTTCTCATAACACTCCGCAATAAACTGATGGCTATCCACCCGTTCTCCGTGCATCGCGACAAAAAGCGCGCCCGGTGTGACTTTTCGGGAATCAATGACCACAGAAGTGATCTGCTGATCCGTCCCTTCTCCTCGAAGCTCTCCTCCCAGTACCTTATGTATCTCTTCCCAAGTAAGCTTCATCATAGTGTTCCTCCGACAAAGGCTTTTTCGATCTCTTCTACATCATCAAAATGAATCTTTTCCCGCCCGATAATCTGATAATCCTCATGTCCCTTTCCGGCAATGAGGATAATATCGCCCGGCTCGGCAATCGCGGCCGCGCGCTGAATCGCAGCCCGACGATTCTCGATCACCTCATAAGGACATTTCGTCTTCTGAATGCCTTCTTCCACTTCCTTCAGGATCGCGTAGGGATCTTCCGTCCTCGGATTATCCGATGTGGCAATCACGTAGTCACTGTGTTCCCCCGCAATCTTTCCCATCACGGGTCGTTTGGAACGATCCCTATCTCCTCCACAGCCAAACACTGTAATGATTCTATGTGTTCGAAATTCCTCGATGGTCTCCAGAACATTCAGCAGTGCGTCCGGCGCATGGGAATAATCTACCACCGCCGCCACCTGGTTCGGTCCGTGCACCGTCTGAAAACGTCCCCTTACAATACGGTCCTTACGTCCTAGTTCCGATACAATGATATCCGGGCTGACGCCTGCCACCAGAGCCGCCGCAGCCGCGGCCATTGTATTGTAGACATTGAACCGTCCCGGATAGGGATACGCGATATGCAGTGTTTTCTGTTGCTCATTCTCTTTATAGAAAAGATCATATTCGACACCATGAATATTCATTTTGATATTTTCTGCTTTATAGTCTGCTTTCTGGTCGATCGCATAACTAAGCATCCGACAATACCCCGCGTCATATACCTTACGGCCGGCCTCATCGTCGATGTTAGAAATTCCCAGCCGGGAACGCCTAAAGAGCAGCATTTTCGCTTCCAAATACGCCTCCATCGTCTTATGAAAATCCAGATGATCCAGGGAGAGATTCGTAAAGAGTGCTAGGTCAAAATGCGTACCATCCACGCGATGCAGCGCTAGAGAATGAGAAGATACTTCCATGACCAGAGAATGAACCTCTTCCTCCCGCATCTGGCTGAAGAGCTTCTGAAGATCGAATGCCTGGGGCGTGGTATACTGCGAAGGCAATACTTCATCGCCGATTCGATTCTCAATGGTGCCCACCAGTCCCGTCTTACGTTCAGCCGCCATCAAGATCCGATAAATTAACGTGGTCGTCGTGGTCTTCCCCTTCGTACCCGTAACTCCGATCATATACATGGATTCGGATGGCCGCTCATAAAATCGAACCGCTATGCGCGGCATCGCCGCCAACGTACTTTCTACCTTGACGACACACATTCCCTCCGGAATCTCCTCGATTTCTTTTTCGACCACCGCCAACACTGCGCCAGCCTTTGCAGCCTGCGCGATGAAGTCATGCCCGTCAAAGGCGCCGCCAACCACCGCCACAAACGCGCTGCCCGGCTTTACCTTTCTCGAATCATACTCGATGGATGTGATCTCCTCGCTACTCCCTTCCCCTATCACTTGATAGGGGATATCCTGCATGAGTGTCTTCCAATTCATGAATCTTCCCTCCCTATGAAAAACCGCCGATCGAGATCTTCTCTTCGGCTATCCTAAGTATACCACAATCTTACTGTCCATGTTGACCGTTTCCCCAGGCAACGGAAACTGTTCTATAATCTGTTCTCCTTCTCCTAAAACATCCAATTCGATCTTCCCAGCTGTTTCCCTGGCCTGCACCAGTGTCATTCCCAAAAGGTCCGGCACCTCAATCTGTGCCACCTCTGGCAGGAGAGCCTCTTCTTCCGTATAATCTGGTTCAATGCCCAGATAGGGGAGGATATTTTCCAGGAGTTCTTTTACGACCGGCGCGCATACGGTGCCACCATAGTAGATGCCTTCCGGCTCGTCGATCAGCATCAGCGTCATGAGCTCGGCATCCTCTACCGGTGTAAAACACAGAAACGAAGAAATATATTTCTTCGCGCTTCTGGGCAGTTTCTGACTCGTCGCGGTCTTACCGCCAATGTTATACCCTGTAATCGCGGCTTTACTGCCGCCGCCCTCGCTGACGACTGTCTCCAACACCTGACGCAACGTCTGCGAGACCTCTGGTTCGATGACGCCTTCCGTCACCGAAAACTCCAATGTCTTTAAGACATTGCCCTCCTGATCCAATACCTGCGTACCAAAATGAGGTGTGATCAGGTTCCCTCCATTGACAGCGGCAGCGGCAGCTCGCAAAAGCTGCATGGGCGTGATGGCGATGGACTGTCCAAATCCCATCGTAGCCAGTTCTACCGGTCCTACATCTTCCACATCATACATGATGCCTACCGCCTCGCCCGAGATATCGATCCCGGTTTTCTTGTCAAACTCAAACGCCTTCAGATACTTGTAAAACGTATCCGCACCCAGGCGCAGGGCCAATGTCATAAAGACCGGATTGCAAG
>CALBGL010000124.1 GCA_937892735.1 uncultured Clostridia bacterium
TGCCGGGAGTACGATATCTATATGGCGATTCACCCGGATGATCCGGCGTGGCCGGTTTTTGGGCTGCCTCGTATCATTACGGATGAAGCGCATATCGATAGAATGTTGGCTGCGGTGGAAGACGTGCATAATGGACTGACATTCTGTACAGGATCGTTGGGATCGAATCCGAAGAATGACCTTCCGGCAATGATTCATCATTTTGCAGGCAGAATCCATTTTGCCCATGTGCGGAATATTCATCATGTGGCGCCGGGTGTCTTTGAGGAGGCGGCGCATCTGTCTTCAGACGGGTCGCTGGATATGTACGAGATTATGAAGGCGTTGGCAGATACGGGATTCCGGGGACCGGTGCGGCCGGATCATGGAAGAATGATTTGGAGAGAAAAGGCGATGCCCGGATATGGTCTGTATGACCGGGCGTTAGGGGCCGCCTATTTAAATGGATTAATCGAAGCTATCGAAAAATCTCAGAATAATCTTTCGAAAACGTAAGGGAAGAGGCGTGAATCTTAAGATTTGCGCCTCTTGCATTCCTATAGGGATCTGGGTATAATAATATAGGATATTAGAGGAGCTAAGAAAGGCTGGATACTATCACAGTCAAGCGATCTACGGGCGCGTCGCAAAGGATGTGTTGCGACGCGCCCATCTTAGGAGGATGAGCATGTCATTAGAGATAAAAGACTTATGGAAGAGTTACGGGGACCGAACCGTGGTGGATCATATCAGTTTCTCGCTGAAAGAGCCCGGTGTATTTGCGCTTTTGGGACGGAACGGCGCGGGAAAGACTACGACGATTCGGATGATTTTGGGAATGTTAGCGAAGGATGGCGGAGAAGTTTTATGGAATGGTCGGCCCATGGAGGAAGCGGATATCCGAATTGGGTATCTGGCAGAAGAGAGAGGCCTGTATCCTAAATATACGCTGATGGATCAGCTATTGTATTTCGCGGCTCTGAAGGGCGTTAGCAAGGCGGATGCACAGAAAAGAATCCGATATTGGGCTGGACGTTTGGAGGTAGAGGAATATCTGTACCCGATGTATAGGGGGAGCAGAGCTCCGTCTAAGATCGCAGATCAACTTTCTAAGGGGAATCAGCAGAAAATTCAGTTGATGGCGGCACTTCTGGCAGATCCGGAATTTATCATTCTGGACGAACCTTTGAGCGGATTGGATCCGGTAAACGCAGATCTGTTTAAGTCCATCATTCGAGAAGAGTTGGAAAAGGATAAATATCTGATCATGTCCAGCCATCAGATGGAAGTCATCGAAGAATTCTGTGAGGACATCTTGATTCTGAATCGAGGGAAAGCGGTGCTCTCCGGCAATCTGAATCAGATTAAGAAGAGTTACGGCCGCGTGCATATGATTGTGAAATGCGAAGGGGATATCCATCCGTTGATCGAGAAGATGGGACTCAAGGTTTTGTATCAGACACCGGACGGCGATACGATTCAGGTAAAAGAAGAGGCGCAGGCGGCCGCATTTTTACGGGAGTTGATGGCACAGGGAAATTCCATTATTCGTTATGAGCTCCGGGAGCCTTCTTTGCATGAGCTCTTTGTGGAGAAAACGGGAGGAATGATCCATGGAGAAAAGTAGAATCCATGGTTGGCAGGCGGTATATCGGTTTTCGTTGAAAGAACACCTGAAGGGGATGCCGTTTCAGGTGATGACAGGATTGGTTTGTCTTTTGCTGCTTGTCTCGCTCCCGGTCGTTCATTGGATGACAAAGGCGCTTTCAGAGATTCCGGCGACGCAGGTAAAGATTCTTTATGTGATGGATGAGACGGGTGTGGGAATGGATTACAGTGGGTTTTCAGAACAGGAAGACTATCGGCAGGTGGAAGTCAGACAGACGGATGACGCGGAAGCCATGATTGAGACGATGCAGACAACGGATGCGGAGGAAGGCGCGGTACTGGCGCAGATTCAGTATACGGGAGAGCAGATTCAGCTGAAACTGTATTATGGAGGAAAAAGCGGAGCGGGAGAGGTAGACCTGACTCGTTTGGGCGACGCGCTGATGCGTTATTATCGTCAGAATGCGGCGATGGGAGCGGCTCAGAAGGATCAGGCGGATGTCCTGAGCAGAAACGTGGAAACCCAGGTGATGAAGCTGAAAAACCAGACCATTCCAGAGATGACAGAGCGGCTGAGTACCATTGAGTATGGAATCATCATGGTGATTTCGTGTTTGGCCATGATGTTTGTCGCGATCTCAGGGGAAGGCATTGCTTCGTCCATTGTGACGGAAAAATCGTCTAAGATCACAGAGTATCTGCTGACTTCTGTGCGGCCGTTAGCTTTGATCGTCGGTAAAGTATTATCGGTTCTGACCGCGGTATTTCTGCAATTTATTCTGATGGCGCTGTCGTTGGCGGCATCCTGGGGACTGACCCGGCTCCTGGGCGGCAGCGGGCTGAGTCTGAGCGTGATCCTAGGAGGCGGTGTAGGGGATCTTCACATCTCGCCTTGGGGTGTTGTGGGTGCGGTCCTGATCTTTGCTCTCGGATTAATTTTGTATGGTATGATGGCGGGTGTGGTAGGTGCGAGCGTTAGCCGTGTAGAAGAGACGTCAGAAGGGCTGAAGCTCTATAATATTGTTCTGATTGGCTGTTCGCTGTTTGGGGTATTGGCGGCGCGGCTGGGCGCGGATGGTGATTTTCAGATTCTGGTGATTTTGGCGGTCTTATGTCCTTTTTCTTCTCCTTTCATCGTACCTGCGTATCTGGCATTGGGAAAACTTTCGATATGGCTGTTATTGCCTTCTGTCTTGCTGTTGGTATTGACATTGATTCTGACGGCCTGCTTGGTAGCCGGAGTCTATGAAGCGCTGATTTTCTACCGAGGTTCTCACTTGAAATGGAAACAGATCGTGAAGATCGCGCTGAACAGAAAGGGGGCGCGGGGATGAAGAAGGGGCAAAACGCCTTTTCCGGTTGGCGTACTGTCTATCGGTTCACATGGGTACAGTCTTTAAAGACGACAAAAATTAAACGAGCGACGCTTCTGATTGGCGTGATTCTGTTTGTCGGAGCTATGATTCTGAATATCGTGCTATCACTTTCCCAAGGGCCTTCGTCAATACAGAACGTGTACTGGGTGAATGAAAGTGACCTTACGGGGGATTTCTCCGAGTTGAAGCAGAATACGCGGTTTTCTCAGGTGAATATATGCCAGGAAACAGCGACAAAAGAAGTATTGCTGGAACGCCTTGCCGGAACTGAATATGATGTGGCCGTATTTCTATGGCTGGAAGAGGATGTGTACCATATAGAAGCGGTGTTACCTATGGGAAGCCGTGTCAGTCGTCGGGAAGCACAGTCACTGACGGAAGCATTGCGCCCATTGGTAGAGGAATATCGTCTTCAGAAAGCCGACGTGGGAGATCAGGTGGCAGCGCTTGCCAATGTGGATGGACAAGTGCAGATCATCGAGGCTGGAGGAGCTGCCAAGGGAGAAGGAGAACTCTGGATGCAGATTCTCCTGCCGATGATTGTGGGGGCGGCATTATACGCGATGATCATGCTGTATGGACAAACCATCGCGAAGACTATCATTGCGGAAAAGACTTCTAAGCTGATGGAAACCTTGCTGACGTATATGCAGCCGTATGCGCTCATTACCGGGAAGATTGGCGCGATGGTGAGCCTGGCTCTGGCCCAGATGGGCATCTGGATCCTTTGTGTATTATTGGGATTATGGGTAGGAGACTTAGTAGGAGATATTCTGAACCCGAATTATGTGAATGGTATGATGGTGGCACTGAAACAACTTCGGCAAAATGGAGGATTATCAGCGTTATCTCCGGCAGGGGTGATCCTGGCGCTGCTTGCTGTTTGCCTTGGTTTCTTGATGTATAGCGTGATCGCGGGCTTCTTGAATTCCTTTGCCAGTAAGCCGGAGGATTTGTCAAATACTATGGGAGTCTTTATCGCGATCTCTATTGTATCTTGGCTGTTGGCCTATGTCCTGCCGCTGTATACGCTGCTTCAAGGTGGGAATATGAGTGGAATCTTGAATTATATTCCTTTTACAGCCGCATTCTGTCTGCCGGCAGATATCCTAGTGGGAAGAATCGGTATGGGAGGCGCCATAGTGGCATTGGTGCTGATGGTGCTCATGACGTTGTTTTTAATCTTCCTCACAGGAAAGATTTACAAAGCAAAGGTGTTCTACAGAGGAGCCTCTCCTTTTGGAATTCTTACAAAGAACCATTGATCGTAAGAAGTAGAACGATTAAAATTGAAAACTAGCAATATGTGTTTTGTTGCAAGATTGACACCGAGGACGTATAGTTATAACGCAGGATACGAAGGGGTGATGATCTGTGGA
>CALBGL010000125.1 GCA_937892735.1 uncultured Clostridia bacterium
ACATGTCATTAACATGGCTACCTAAAGTAATTTACACACAATTTAGGACTTGACTTCGCAGGGACGGAGACGCCCTCTATTTTATATGCAAATATGAGATTCTATAGTGAGCCTGCGCGTACTTACGTATAAAGAATTCTAAAAAGAACTCGTTTATATGCAAATACAAGATCGAATGCTAATGAATCTTCGAACTGCGTATAAATTACACTCTTGAACGATACACTATCCTCTCCCTTACGAAAGCGTGTCTAAAAAATATATACAGTTTCTCAACTCGGCGCGTATTTTTTTAGTGTACAGAAGATGATTTCTGCTGGAACAGCATTTCATATTCTGCTTCTATACACTTTCTTTTTTCTGCATAATCCTTTGCAATTGTCTGTTTTTGACGTGTTACCGCTTCCTCATAAATCTCCTGAAACATTTTTTTTGCAAATTGGCAAGCTTGTTTCCATTCTGTGTACATGCGCTTTCCTGGCAGCATCACTTTTTCGGTATATTCTTGCTGTCGCAGTTCCATTCTGACCCAGTAATATAGACCGCCGACGCCTTCTGTTTGCTTACTGATACCAAGCTGAATCAATTGATTCATATATCCGATAGTGTTCAGTCCTCTATACTCTGGCAGAATTTCTACGAGATCATAGAATTTTGCTAGACGTACAAGAGATTCTTCTTTTTTAATGCTTAAAAACTCCCGTTGTTGATTGAGATGATCCCAAATCCTCTTTTCATTCTTTACACGTTTCTCGTCTGCTGCCTTGTCCTTCTCATATCTCTTCTGTTCTTCCTGGTAGCGTATCTCTTCATCCTTTTCCCATTTTTCGTATATCTTTTTTCTTGTCATATTCTCTATTTTTTTATCTGCTCTTCCTCCTGCCCATCCACACAAAATCGCGCTCAAAAATGCTCCGAAACATATAATGATAACCTGCATAATGAAATCTGAAAAAAAGAAGATACCGCACATTGCCCCTATCATGCCTCCAAGTAAAATCCCCGCCGCAAAACCAATGATTGCATCAACACGCCTCTTCTTCACTTCAATGTCTGTATCATGAATCCATTTTTTTCCTGGTACGGGTATATCTCGGTAGATCATCAATGTGGCCATTTTCTGATCTATTTGATGAATACATTGTTCCATGATGCTGTTGTGCAGTTCCATGTCATATAATGCATGAATACTCTCTTTCAGCCTTTCGTATTTCATACATCTCCTCCTCTAATTTATTCTTTTGTTATAATACTACTTCTTTAGACCAAATTCAAGTATTAAGTGTCCTTTTTTTCATCCAATTCCGTCCAAAATAAAGACTTGGACTGCTGATTTCCACCTCTTTGCATATTTCTCGACAGGATAAGGCGTGTCTTAGCTCGTGTACAGCCAACATACAGCAGCCGTCGCTCTTCTTCCAGATCTTCTGCCTTTTCATGGGGCAGCGTCTCTTTTTCCATACCGGGAATCCACACTGTGTCAAATTCCAGACCTTTGGCTGCATGCATTGTCAAAAGAAGAACATCTGATGATTTTGCCGGTATCGCTTCCTGCATCTTTCGCCGTCGGTTTTCCTCCCATTCTTCCCATGTCTTGTACTCTGAGGACATGCGATAAAAAAAATCATAACGTTGTTTGAGTCGGGCTGGATCGATTCCTCTCCTCTCTCCTACCTTTTGAAGATAATGAAAATAACGGCATCGGCTGGCAATTCGATGGAAGGAAGCTTCCAACGGTTCCCGACGTATATGATCCAGTTCATAGAAAAGGCCCGTCAGTGCCGTGCGAAGTTCTATTCCCATAGGATAATCCAGGATTTTCCTGGCATCCTCCCCTTCCCGAAGCCAGCTTACACAGGCCAGTGGAATACCTTCCCCATATCGGCGCAATACGTCTAAAAAAGCAGTTTGATCTCCCAAGGCCGCTCTTCTGTATTCCAAGATGTCATCGCCAATCCAATGTGCGTATGGGTTATATACCTGTTCTCTGGTGTGGTAGGCAATTCCATAGTCTTCCAGGCTTTGTATCAAAGGTCTCATCTGTGAATGTGTACGAAAAAGGACGCAGAGTCCGGGACTTCGGCGCGCCTCACACGCGATAGCTCGGTACTCATTTTTTTCCTCTTCAAAAACCCGCATCCACACCCTGGGACCCCGTTTCTTTTGTCTCGCTTGTATCTCCTTTGGATATCGTTTTCGATTATGTTCAATCAACTTCGTAGATTTTTCTACGATGCGGGAAGTACTGCGATAATTCCATCGCAGAGTCAATACACGACAACCTGGAAAATCCTCCGGGAAACGCAGCATGATGCCGGGCGCTGCCCCTCGAAATCCATAGATAGACTGGTCATCATCCCCCACCGCAAATAGATTTCTGTCCTTGCCCACGAGCAGCTTCAACGCCTCGTATTGTACAGGATTCACATCCTGAAATTCATCCACCAGGAAATACTGATACTGCTTCTGAAAGCTTCTTCGTATATTCGACTGCTCGAGAGCCTTTTTCATGGTTGCCAGTATATCGTCAAAATCCATCTTTCTTCTTTTCCTTTTATATTCCTCGTAGGCTCTTCTCCAGGCGATTTCCTGTACATCCGGCCTTTCTCCCCGTTCCTGTCCCGTATTTCGGAAAAACTCATACCGAGAAAGCAGCCATTGCGCTAACTCCGTGGCTTCATTCGAATCACCCTGATCAACCAAAGTTTGTTTGGCAACCGCTAACTGCTCTCCCTCTTCCAGAATCGACCGATCCCGTAATTCTCCCTGGTCTCGCAGCATCTTCCAGAAAAGACTGTGAAATGTTCCGAAGGCTGTTTCCGTCTGATCCGTCCCTCGTAAATGCAAAAAGCGGCTGCGCATTTCCTGCGCTGCCGCTCGGGTATAGGTGACAACCCATATTTTTCGTTCTTCGATTCCCCGCTCCTGAATCATATGAAGAATCCGATGTGTAATCATCGTGGTCTTGCCGGATCCCGGCCCCGCCAGTACCAGCATCGGTCCCTCCAGATGCTGTACCGCTTCTAATTGCTGTGCATTCAGCTGATTCATGTTTTTTTCACCATTCCCTTCCGTATCTCCAGGATTCCCATAATCGCCACAAAAACACCGAAAATTTTCCGAAGGAGATCTCCCTCCAGCAAGTTGGCAATCCAACCACCCGCTGCCGCGCCCAGGACTCCACCCACAATCAGCATCGGCAACACTTTCTTTTCCAGTTGCCCCTCTTTACGATGTATCCATAAGGCACCCATCGCTGTCGGCAAAAAGTACAATAGATTAATCCCCTGCGCGCTGTGCTGCGCCACGCCACCCAGTAATACCAATGCAGGAATCAGCAGAACACCGCCACCGATCCCCATGCCGCTCAGAACTCCAGAGACCGCTCCTGCCACTATATACAATAACCAGTTCATAAGAGCATCCTCACCGCGCTGGCCAGCATCAGCCCTCCGAAAATCCAGTGCAGCCATCGTCCGGATATTCTCTTCAGCAGTTTGGCTCCTGCGATGCCTCCGACAATACCTCCTGCGGAAACCGCCAAAAGCACCCACCAATCCACAGCCTGATGTCCGATATAGAAAAAGGCACTGACTAAACACAGGGGTGCAACGACCGCCACCGTCGTAGCATGTGACTTATGCTGCTCAATCTGCAGACTTTTCTGCATAAAAGGAACCAGAATCGTCCCGCCGCCAGATCCCAGAAGGCCATTGACGATGCCGGAGACGATTCCCAGTATCCCACTTTTAATCTGCTTTGAATCCATGCTTACCTCCCTTTCCTTTCATAGATAAGCCTAGGATTCCCATTTTTTACATCTTATATTCCTTTCCGGAACGCACCTGATACAGGATTCTTTCTTTGACAGGTCTTCCCGTGATTCTCCCTAAAGCCTGTCCATAAATTGCAAGCTGCGTTTGATACATGGCAAGGATCTCCGCCGAAAAATAACGATCGGTTTTATAATCGACCAGAATCCACTGTCCCTCTTCTAGAAATGCCGCATCTATAACGCCCTGCACGATAATCAGCTCTTCTTCGTCCGCTTCTTCAGGTATCTGAAAATGCGGTACCAGACTCTGCAGCTCTTGAGATGTAAAGCCACAGAGAAAAGATTCTTCCCGCAGCAGTAAAGACGAGGACCTCATCCGCCTGCAAAGCGCGGACGCACCAAATTGCTGCAGCCATGACATAGGAAAAGCCTCTGCCTCTGCCTCCGTGAGAATGCCCTGAACTGCTAAACGATGCAGAACTTCTTTCCTTCCCGCCTCCGTCGCCAGTTCTGACAAATCAGCACGCGCCACCACCTCATGAAACACGGTGCCACCCCGTGCGCCCCGCACCGGCGTATCTTCCCGCTCTTCTTCTGCCGACTGCAGGAGTTCATCCCAGGAAAATTCATGTTCCTCTTCCTCTACGGCCGCCTCTTTTTTCAGCTGGGATACGCTGAGCAGGACGGGCAGCTCATTTCTCCACGCATGTGGATAACGCCAGAGCAGCTTGCGATTCATCTCTTCTTCGGTATACTGCGGCACCTTCTCCGAGACTTCTTCCGGCGCCGCCTCCTCGGACTCTACCGACTCTTCTCCAATCACAGCCGTCTCCAGATGCCAGTGATGGTCCTTTCTACGAGTCAGGATCGGATACAGCCATCCCATCACACTTCGTGCCTTAAGAATCTCTTCGACCGACAATCGAACATCTTCCCCTGTACCCTCTTCCCAGCTTTCCTTTCCCGTCCCTGTGATGATCAGACGGTCCTTCGCCCGCGTCATCGCAACATAGAGAACCCGCATCTCTTCCGCGTAGTTCTCCTGTTTTTTCCTCTCCAGGATGTTTTGACGAATCTCCGTGTTGAAGTACAGCATTTTTTCCGGATCCAGCCAGTAACTTCCGATTCCCTCCTCCAGATGCAGCAGGACATGCTGCCGCTGATCCTTCAACTGAAATTCTCTTCCCGTATCGCAGAGAAAGACCACCGGAAACTCCAGTCCCTTGCTCCCATGGATCGTCATGATCTGTACCGCGTTGCCGCCATGTCCGCGGGATGCCTCTTCATAATCCTGTTCCCTCGCCTTCATTCTATCAATGAAACGCAGAAACTGAAAAACACCACTGTAGATTCCCTGCTCAAACTCCTCACTGCGGCTCAGAAGAAGATCCAGGTTGATCCGACGCCGTTCCCCATCCTGCATAGAACCCACGTATTCATACAGCCCCGTCGTCCGGTACAACCGGCTCAGGAGTTCACGCACCGTCAGACATTCGCTCCACTGCCTCCACTGCTCCAGCTTCCCGTAAAACTCCTGCAAACGGCTGGCCAGAAACAGATCCTCTCCTTCCTGCGCATACCTGACAAGGATCTCATGAAACGGCAGGCTTCGATCCGACTCCACTCGAATCTGCGCCAATTCCTCCGACGTGAATCCAAATAACGGGGAATGCAGCACCCCTTCCAAGGGAATGTCCTGCTGCGCGTTATCAATCACACGCAAGAGATTCAAGGCTAAGCAGATCTCCAGCGTATCAAAAAAACGATTGCTCTGCTTAGCAGAAGCGGGAATGTGCCGATCTTCCAGTGCCTTCTGATAAAAGCTCCCCATCTCTTTCGCGGAACGCAACAGGATCACAATGTCTCCCGGCCTCAGTGGACGATACCCGCCCTGCTTTTCGTCCCGAACCCCGTATCGTTTTCCCTCCCGAAGCATGACTTCGATCTGCTCTGCCACCCACAGAGCCTCCAGTTCATGTTTGCTCTGCTGATTGGGATTGGCGCCTACTGACAGACTGTAGATCTTCGGATAAAAATCCTCCATGCCTGGTTCCGGTTCGGGCGTTGCACCTCCGGGGACGAGCGCTTGCTCCCCGGAATATTCCACACCACCGCATTCTTTCCGCATCAGATATTCAAAAATCTCATTGACGCCCGTCAATATTTCCGCACGGCTTCGATAGTTTTTCTGCAGGAAAATCTTGCGCGGACTCCGATCCAGATGATAATCCTCGAGCTTTTGCAGGAAAAGCTCTGGTTGGGCAAAACGAAAACTATAGATACTTTGTTTCACATCTCCTACCATGAAAATATTCTGCGCGTTTCCTTCTTCGTCCCGTCTGGCGATGCTGTTCAGAATCACCTCCTGGAGCATATTGCTGTCCTGATATTCATCGATGAAAATCGCATCGTATTGTTCGCTCAACTCCTGCGCCGCCTGCGTCGAGGCCCCGTCTTTCCATAAAATCTGCTTCGCAAAGTGTTCCATATCGCTGAATTCCACAATGCTTCGGCTCATCTTTTCCTGCAGAAAAGCCTGATGGAAAGCCTGCAGCACATTTCTGACCCCGCAGAACGCCGGATATAATGGCTGCCCCTTATAGTTTTCTACGCTCTTATCCAGCCATTCCCATGGCTCCGGCATGCTCTGCATGAACATATAGATCTGGCGCAATACGGGCTCCAGATCCTTATCCTCACTCCGGCCCGCAAACTGTTCCACCATAGCGTCGAACTCGTCCCGTTCCGGCCCTTCGTCCTCGCGTTCGTAGAAATCTTCCAACACTTCCTCCAGCACATCCCCGGCAAGAAGTTCCATCTCATTAGATTCTCCCGTTCGAAAGCCCGGATCCAGCTGCGGCAACTGGGCAATATATTTTCTCAATACCTGCAGACAAAACGCGTCGATCGTCATGATGGCACATCCCGGCAAGAGCGCCAACTGCTCCTGCAGATAAGCTCTCTGTTCGGCCCCTATTCCGTCTTCCGTATTCAGCAACTCTTGAATGCGCCGAAAAATCCGTTCCTTCATCTGCCCCGCCGCCGCCTTCGTGAAGGTGACAATCAGCATCTGATCCAGCCTGTATGCATGCTCCGGGTCCAGAATCATCTGTACGATGCGTTCCACAAGCACGCTGGTCTTGCCGGCTCCCGCCGCCGCCGAAACGATCAGATTGCCTTCTCTGTGCCGGATAATCTGAAGCTGATTTTCTCCCCACTGCATGTTATCTCTCCTTACTGCTTGTCCATGAGCTTTCTCAGTTCCTGCATAAAGGAATTCACATCTTTAAATTCCCGATAGACGGAGGCAAACCGTACATACGCCACCTCATCCAGATCCTTTAACTTTTCCATGACCCGTTCTCCGATGTCACGGCTGCTGATTTCCCGATCGAAGCTATTGAGCGCTGTATTTTCGATATCATCCGCAATCGCTTCGATCTGTTCCGGAGAAACCGGACGCTTATACGTGGCACGCATAATTCGATTGATCAGCTTGTCACGATCAAAAAACTCCCGGCTATTGTCCTTCTTGATGACCATCAGGGGCAGCGTTTCGATCTTCTCATAGGTAGTAAACCGCTTCTTGCATTCTTCGCACTGTCTTCTGCGGCGAATCGATCCATCATCCGCCGAACGAGAATCCACGACTTTCAGGTTCTCCGAACCGCAATATGGGCACTTCATCTTCTACTCCTCCTCACCTGCTCCTTCAAAAACACCTTCTCCGCCACACGCACCGTCTCCATGGCGTCCCTTCCATAGAAATCCGCACCAATCTGCTTCGCATAATCCGCCGTCAATACGGCGCCGCCCACTACCACCCGGCAATAAGGCGCCTTCTCATGAATCAATTGAATGGTCTCTTCCATAGCCGGTACCGTAGTCGTCATCAGGGCCGATAACCCTGCCAAGCGTACCTGATGCTTCTCGACGGCATCGAGAACGGTCTGCGGAGCCACATCCCGTCCCAGGTCAATCACTTCGTATCCATAATTTTCCAAAAGCACTTTCACGATATTCTTACCGATATCGTGAATATCGCCCTTGACGGTCGCGATGACAATGGTTCCCTTCTTCTCCTGAGAAGAACTGCCCATCTTCTGC
>CALBGL010000126.1 GCA_937892735.1 uncultured Clostridia bacterium
TGGCGGCTGGGATTACGAAGGTGCATATTCGAAATATGCTGAGCTGTCGTCAGCGTCAGGGTGTTTGCGCGAAGTGCTACGGAGCTAATATGTCAAATGGACAGCCGGTGCGTCTGGGCGAGGCTGTCGGTATTATTGCGGCGCAGTCTATCGGTGAGCCGGGGACGCAGTTGACCATGCGTACATTCCATACGGGCGGTGTTGCCGGTGATGATATTACACAAGGTTTGCCGCGTGTACAGGAGCTTTTTGAGGCCAGAAAGCCAAGAGGTCTTGCGATTATTGCGGAATTCGGCGGCGAGGTGTCTGAGAATATCACTCGGAAGAAGAGAGAAATTGTTGTTACCAATCTGGAGACGAAGGAAGCCAAGAGTTATATTATTCCTTATGGCGCTCGTCTTAAGGTGACAGACGGACAGATGATTGAGGCGGGAGATGAATTAACCGAAGGTTCGGTGAATCCGCATGATATTTTGAAGATCAAGGGACTGGCGGCGGCGCAGAATTATCTGATACAGGAAGTGCAGCGAGTCTATCGTCTGCAGGGGGTAGATATCAACGACAAGCATATCGAGACGATTGTGCGTCAGATGCTGCGCCGTGTCAAGGTAGAAGAAAATGGAGATACGGATCTTTTGCCTGGCAGCCTAGTGGATTATCTGGAGTTTGAGGAGAAGAACCGTATCGCAGAGGAAGAAGGAAAACTTCCCGCAACAGGGGAGAGGGTACTCTTGGGAATTACCAAGGCGTCTTTGGCGACTGAATCCTTCCTGTCTGCGGCATCCTTCCAGGAGACGACTCGTGTCTTGACAGAGGCGGCAATCAAGGGGAAGGTGGATCCGTTGATTGGCCTGAAGGAGAACGTCATCATCGGTAAGCTGATTCCTGCTGGTACGGGAATGAACCGTTATCAGCGCGTTCACTTTGAGAAAAATCTCAGTGAAGAAGAACTGCGGATCTTAGCAGAAGAAGAGCGCCGTAGGAATGAGGAAGAGGAGGCCAGAAGAAAGGCCGAAGAAGCTGCCAAGAAGGCGGATGAGGAAGAGGAAGAGCTGGAGACGTTGGATCTTTTGTCAGAGAGCGAGGAGGATGAAGAAGATCTTCTGAATCCGGAGGATCTGAAGGATGAAGACGAGGACGTCGTAGAATTTGATCTTGTCCAGGATGACGACCAGTAAGTAGTTGTTGGATTTATATTTTTTATATCGAGGGGCCATTGCAAAATGGATGAGAAATCATCTAAGAAGCAATGGCTTCTTTTTGAATAAAAAACAGAGTCTGGAACAAAGTGGATGATTTTGCGATATTTTCATTACTGTATGAGCGATGTAACATTTCTCCAGCTAGACCAATGAGAAACTATGGACTGTGAAATCGCAATGCTCTTATGGAATGTCTTGGAAACGAAAAAGGAGTCCGTGTATTTACGGAACTCCTCGAGAGATCGTACTCTTTCATCCTGTGCAAATGGTGAGACATCGTAGGCATTTTGCAACGGCCCCTTATTTTGTTAGTGGAGTGGTAAGGGTTTTTTGTGTAATAATTTTCTATGAAACCGGAGTCCCGTTTCTATATCCAAAACAAAAAATGGATCCCGAAGAGTCCATTTTCCGAATGACGCACCCTGATGATGATCGTGTTATCGCTTGGCAAGTGCGATGGTTCTCCATTTGCCGGTTCGGTAGGCCAGAAAAGAGATCAGAAAATTCAGCAGCCATCCGATGGGAACGGCATACCAGACCATTTGTACACCCCATAGAGGCGCCAGTGCGACGGCGATGACGACTCGTACGAATAGATTTAGAAGATTGGCAATGGTAAAGGGCTTCATGTGTCCGGCTCCCCGCAGAAGTCCATCGGAGATCATTTTAAGACCGATGAGGACGAAGAACCAGCCCATGAACTGCAGATAAGAAACACCCGTTTGAATGGCCAGGGTGGTTCCGTCTTCTCCAAGAAAAAGTTGGATAATAGGATGATATCCCAGTTCCAATAACAGACAAATAAGAATTGCAAGGAAAATAACGATTTTCATGGAAGCATGGTATCCCTTTGGCACTCGATCCAGCTGTCCAGCGCCAATATTCTGCGCGGTAAAGGTGGACATGGCGTTTCCCATCGCGGACATCGGTACGATGACAAAACTCTCTACTCGCATACCGGCGGAAAAACCGGCCAATACTTCAGAACCGAAGCTATTGACAACAGACTGGACTAGCATCATGCCGATGGATACCGTGGACTGTTGAAGAATGGAAGGGAGAGCGATGTTACCCATCTGCCGCAGTTCGCGCCATTGAAATAAGGGCTGGGAAGCATGGGACCAACGTTTGAGCTCTCGCAGGAAAAGAAGGAAGGAGATGACGGCAGAGATCCCCTGCGCAATCAGGGTAGCCCAGGCCACACCAGCGACTCCCATATGGAAGACAAGTACAAGAAATAGATCCAGCGCGATATTAAAAAGAGAAGAAAAGATCAGCAGGTATAATGGGACGCGGGAGCGTCCCAGCGCATTGAACATGGCGGATAGAACATTATATAAGAAAAGAAAGGGGAGCCCGAGGAAATAAATGTTGAGGTATTCTATAGCCATATCCATGATATTGGCAGGGGTATTCAGCAGCAGCAGTATCTGGCGGCTGCACAGCAGGCCGATACCCGCCAGGAGAAGGCTTAGAATTAAAAAGGAGAGCAGGGCCGTTTGCACGGATCCCTTCATACGGTCATAGTTGCGCGCTCCGAAATATCGGCTGGTCAGAACGGAGGTGCCCCCGCCGATAGCAATGGAGATAAATACGTTGGTAAGCGAATAGGACGCCCCTACGGCCGCTAAAGCATCTTGACTGACAAACTGCCCCACCACAATGGAATCTACCATCGTATAGAACTGTTGAAAGAGATTGCCGATCATCATCGGAAGGGAAAAAATCAAAAGCGCCTGCAGAGGATGCTGATGAATCAGATATTCTTTATCCATAGAGGTCTCCTTTCTCATTGAAACAACAAATAACTATAGCATAGGAGAAAAAAGCTGTCAAGGTGTAGAAAATCGAGGGCGAAAACTTGAAAAAATCCCTTGACATACCTTTTTGTAAGTGATATAGTATAACAGTATGCGAAATTCCCCCTTGTATGGGGTGTATTTGTATACCCATACAGATTCATATTTCGCAGTTTCTCTTGTTGGCTGCAACACAACAGGGTATATATTTTCGATAGGAGGTGCAGATATGCCTACTTTTAACCAGCTGGTAAGAAAGGGAAGACAGGTTTCCGTAAAGAAATCTACGGCGCCTGCGCTGCAGAAGGGATGGAACTCTCTGAAGAAGAGCGCCACTGATATTTCTTCTCCGCAGAAGCGCGGCGTTTGCACGGTAGTGAAGACCGATACGCCGAAGAAGCCGAATTCCGCTCTTCGTAAGATTGCCCGTGTGCGTCTGAGCAACGGGATCGAAGTCACTGCTTACATTCCCGGTGAAGGCCATAACCTTCAGGAACACAGCGTTGTGCTGATTCGTGGTGGCCGTGTAAAGGATATGCCTGGTGTACGTTACCATATTGTTCGTGGTACGTTGGATACCGCAGGGGTAGCGAAGCGTAAGCAGGGACGTTCCAAATATGGCGCTAAGCGTCCTAAGTAATTAAAGTTTAGTATTATTTTTTGAGTTCAATACGCATGGGTAGTATTTGTGCAAAGTGCGAAAGTACCAATACCGCAGTTGCAGCGAGAGGGAACTGTGCTTAGCGCGCGAAACACAGCGTATGTGAGTACCGTTAAGCTAATCATTAGCTTGCGAATTAATCCAAACTGATTAAGGAGGGAAGAATCGTGCCTAGAAAAGGACATGTATCCAAGAGAGAAGTTCTTCCGGATCCGTTGTACAACAGCAAGGTAGTTACCAAGCTGATTAACAACGTAATGTTGGACGGGAAGAAGGGCGTAGCGCAGAAGATTGTTTATGGCGCCTTCAACCGTGTAGCGGAAAAGACCGGCAAGGACGCGATGGAAGTTTTTGAGACGGCTCTGAATAATATCATGCCGGCTCTGGAGGTTAAGGCAAGACGTGTAGGTGGTGCGACCTACCAGGTACCGATGGAAGTTCGTCCGGAGCGTCGTCAGACGCTGGGACTGCGCTGGCTCATTACGTATTCCCGCTCTCGCAGCGAGAAGACGATGGAAGAGCGTTTGGCCAACGAGATCATGGACGCCGCCAATAATACCGGATCTGCTGTGAAGAAGAGAGAAGACACGCATAAGATGGCAGAGGCCAACAAGGCATTTGCTCATTTCCGTTTCTAATTAGGATAGGAGGAAAAGATTTTGGCAAGAGAATACTCGTTGGAGCATACCAGAAATATCGGTATCATGGCGCATATCGACGCTGGTAAGACCACTCTGACCGAGCGTATCCTGTTCTATACCGGAAAAACCCATAAGATCGGGGATACCCACGAGGGTACCGCTCAGATGGACTGGATGGAGCAGGAGCAGGAACGTGGTATTACGATTACGTCCGCTGCGACGACCTGTTTCTGGGATGGAAACCGGATTAATATCATTGATACACCGGGACACGTGGACTTTACGGTGGAAGTAGAGCGTTCCCTGCGTGTTCTGGACGGCGCGATCGGCGTGTTCTGTGCAAAGGGCGGCGTAGAGCCTCAGTCCGAGACGGTATGGCGTCAGGCCGATGAATATCATGTTCCCCGTATGGCCTTCGTCAATAAGATGGACATTATGGGCGCTGATTTCTACAATGCCGTCAGCATGATGAAAGAGCGTCTGGGAGCCAATGCGGTTCCGATTCAGCTGCCGATCGGAAAAGAGGATGATTTCAAGGGCATTATCGATCTGATGACGATGAAGGCCTACATCTATAATGATGAGAAGGGCGTGGATATTTCGGAGATTGAAATTCCCGACGATATGAAGGACGAGGCGGAGGAATACCATAACAACATGGTAGAGTCCATCTGCGAGACAGATGACGACCTGATGATGGCGTATCTAGAAGGAGAAGAGATCACCGTAGAGCAGATGAAGAAGGCGATGCGTGCGGCCGTATGTGCGGTAAAGCTGGTACCGGTTCTGTGCGGTACGGCATACCGCAACAAGGGTGTACAGAAGTTGCTGGATGCTGTGATCGACTACATGCCGGCGCCTACGGATGTTCCTTCCATTAAGGGAACCCTGCCTGGCAGCGGCGAGGAGGCGGTACGTCATTCTTCGGATAGTGAGCCGTTCTCTGCATTGGCATTTAAGATCATGGTGGATCCCTTCGTAGGAAAGTTGGCCTTCTTCCGGGTATATTCCGGTACAGTGAATGCCGGTTCTTACGTGCTGAATTCCACGAAGGGCAAGAAGGAGCGTCTGGGACGTATCCTGCAGATGCACGCGAATAAGCGGCAGGATCTGGAGACTATTTACGCCGGTGATATCGCGGCGGCGGTTGGCCTTAAGATTACGACTACTGGTGATACGCTGTGTGATGAGCAGCATCCGATCATCCTGGAATCCATGGTATTCCCGGAGCCGGTTATTGACGTGGCGATTGAGCCCAAGACGAAGGCTGGTCAGGAGAAGATGGGGATCGCGCTGGCGAAGCTGGCGGAAGAAGATCCCACGTTCCGGACCTATACAAATCACGATACAGGACAGACGATTATTTCCGGTATGGGTGAGTTGCACCTGGAAATTATCGTAGATCGTCTCTTGCGTGAGTTTAAAGTAGAGGCAAACGTAGGTGCGCCTCAGGTTGCTTATAAAGAAGCGCTGACCAAGGAAGTGGATGTGGAAGGTAAGTTTGTCCGTCAGTCCGGTGGACGTGGTCAGTATGGACACTGTAAAGTCCGTTTCTATCCGACCGACCCGAATGGAGAGAATCTCTATGAGTTTGCCAACATGATCGTCGGCGGTGCGATTCCGAAGGAATATATTCCTGCGGTAGATGCGGGTATTCAGGAAGCTATGCAGAGTGGTTCTCTGGCAGGATATCCGGTGCTGGGTATCCGGGCAGAATGCTATGATGGTTCTTACCATGAGGTAGACTCTTCTGAAATGGCTTTCAAGATCGCTGGATCTATGGCTTTCAAGGAAGCAATGCGTAAGGGCGGAGCAACCCTGTTGGAGCCTGTGATGAAGGTGGATGTGACAGTTCCCGAGGAGTATATGGGTGATATCATCGGTGATATTAATTCTCGCCGTGGACGTATTGAGGGTATGGATTCTCGTAACGGTGCCTCCATTGTACATGGGTATGTGCCGCTGGGTGAGATGTTTGGATACGCGACGGATCTGCGTTCTAAGACGCAAGGGCGTGGTGTGTATACGATGCAGTTCCATTGTTATGAGCCTGTACCCAAGAGTATTCAGGAGAAGATCCTGGATAATAAGAGCAAGTAAGAGCAGATCTTTTCGCAAATTCTCTGTGAATTTTTGAAAAGGGTCTTGCAAAAAACGCTTGAACCCGCTATAATAGCTTCAGGCGTATAGAAATTAATTAGGAGGATTCTAAAATGGCAAAGGCTAAATTTGAAAGAAGCAAACCCCATGTTAACATTGGTACCATTGGTCATGTTGACCATGGTAAGACTACGCTGACCGCCGCTATCACCAAGACTCTGCATGAGAGATATGGTACCGGTGAAGCAGTCGATTTTGAGAATATTGATAAAGCTCCTGAAGAGAGAGAGCGTGGAATCACGATTTCCACCGCTCACGTTGAGTATGAGACGCAGAAGCGTCACTATGCTCACGTTGACTGCCCGGGACATGCTGACTATGTTAAGAACATGATCACTGGTGCAGCTCAGATGGATGGCGCGATCCTGGTTGTTGCTGCTACTGATGGTCCGATGGCTCAGACTCGTGAGCATATTCTGCTGTCTCGTCAGGTTGGCGTTCCTTACATCGTTGTATTCATGAACAAGTGCGATATGGTAGACGATGAGGAGCTGTTGGAGCTGGTTGAGATGGAGATTCGTGAGCTGCTGAGCGAGTACGACTTCCCGGGAGATGACATTCCTGTGGTTCGTGGTTCTGCTCTGAAGGCTCTGGAAGATCCTAATGGACCTTGGGGCGACAAGATTCTGGAACTGATGGATGCTGTTGACAGCTATATTCCGGATCCTGTTCGTGATGACCAGAAGCCGTTCTTGATGCCTGTTGAGGATGTGTTTTCCATCACTGGCCGTGGTACTGTTGCTACCGGTCGTGTGGAGCGTGGTGTTCTGAAGGTTTCCGATAGTGTAGAGCGTGTAGGTCTGCACGGTGAGACCAAGGCTTATGTTGTAACGGGTATTGAGATGTTCCATAAGCTGCTGGATGAGGCGCAGGCTGGTGATAACATTGGTGCTCTGTTGCGTGGTATCCAGAGAAATGAGATCGAGAGAGGACAAGTTCTGGCTAAGCCTGGTACGGTAACTCCTCATCATAAGATCAAGGGTCAGGTTTACGTTCTGAAGAAGGAAGAGGGCGGACGTCATACGCCGTTTCTGTCCAACTATCGTCCTCAGTTCTATTTCAGAACTACGGACGTTACGGGTGTCATCACTCTGCCGGATGGCGTTGAGATGTGTATGCCTGGCGACCATGTTGAGATGACTATCGATTTGATTTATCCAGTTGCTATGGAGAAGGGACTGCGTTTCGCTATCCGTGAGGGTGGCCGTACCGTAGGTTCCGGTTCCGTTACCGAGATCATCGAGTAATTTATTGAGGATGAAGAGGCCGTTGCAAAATAGATGAGAAATCATCTAAGGAGCAACGGCTTCTTTTTGAATAAAAGAACGGAGTCTGGCCTTTGTCCGGAAGAAATCAGTAGGGAAATGGGAACAAAGATGCGTGGACAGATTCGGAAAGCGGATGATTTTGCGACATTCTCATTACTTTTTGAGCGATGTAACATTTTCTCGGCCAGACCAATGAGAAAACCCCGGATTTCTCATTGCTTTTTAAGCTATGTAATATTTCTCCTGACAAACTAATGAGAAAATGCATCAGGTGTCCATGTTATGGGCTGTGAAATCGCAATGTTCTTATGGAACAGACATCGTAGGTATTTTGTAACAGTTCCTTTTGCATATAAAGAACGGGAGAGTACTTGTCATGTCGGAATGGGGTGACAAGTGCTCTCCTTAGCATTTTGGGGGAGACGATATGTACTTTGTCAGAAAGGGACGAAGCATCGAGAAGACCACGGTCATGATGATCACCTCGATGGGCAGGAGTAGCGTATTCTTGATGAGACTCGTAGTCAGGTAGTAGAGATACGTCTTCCCATAGAGGAGATAGCTCCAGAGGCATCCCAGGAGAACGTTGATCAGATAATTGATCAGGGCCTTCGCGGCGAGTGCACGAAGCCAGTGAAACCGCTCTCTGTATAAGAAAAGGCTGTAGATGCCGACGGCCAGAATCTCATTCAAAAGATATCCCGGGAAGTAGGGGCCGCTGGGGAACAGAAGGAAGCCGATCGTGTCTGAGAGGAAGGCGACGATGGCGCCGACGATGGGGCCATAGACAGCACAGCCTAGTGACTTGACGATGAATGTCACATAGACGCGGAGATTGATTCCGACCACCAGATAGAAGGAACCGAGTGCGATGGACAGCGCCGTGACCAGCGCGCCCAAGGTGAGACAACGAGGTTTTTTCAGCTCTTGCAGAGCATAGGACCAATCTGTTCTGGAGAAGAGACGCATGAAGAAATCCTCCCTACCATGTTTTGCGGAACAGTTTGTCAAGGAGGGGCGGAAATAAAAAAAGCTATATTAACAAATGAGAAATATAGAAATTGTGTATATAGAAAAATACTTGGATCTGTTGACAAAAGAGGCGGAAAGAAGCGGAATGTTATATAATATAGCCATTACATTATAAGAAGGAGGAGTTGAAATGAAGAAAAAATAATAAGTTTGTTTCTATGTATCACATTGGTTTTGTCGGCAAATTGTATGGTGGTGGCGACAGAGATTGTGCCCTATTCGGAGAAAGTTTTTTTCAAACAATCCATGTGGGTAATCTGTCAGATCAAGTTGGCTTTACTGTAAGTGGTACAGTTATATATAGACCAGGTGGATATTTTGATATAAAGGATATCAATATTTCGACATTTGATTTGTATTATAATGATTCCTATCAAATTGTCAGCAAATCTGATACATATTTTACTTTATCTGTACAAGGTGGTGATTGGCCAGCAGGACAAGAGGATTCACATGAGTAGAGAAAACCTCTAATCATTGCAACAGCTTTTTAATTCTCAGAAGGAAACTAGAATCATAGAGAACGATAAAAATATTGGTTTTAAAAAGCATTTTTGTTTTATGCTTTTGGCTATGCAATAGTGTGAGATAAAACGTCAAAAAGAAGAAAAAGTTTAGCGCTTTTTTTTGAAAAAAAACTTGCAATGCCCATCTAACTGTAGTATAATAATTTTTGCTGTGACATTGAGAGCAATGACGCGGAAGGTTGCGGTATAGCCGGGAATTTCCGCCGAGCGAATGTCTGGTTCCAGAAACCGACGACGAGGTCACTGTACAATTGATCAGAGTGTGTGTTTTCCTTTTTTCTTTGAAGGAGTATGATACACACGGGTGAGTGTACAGTCGCCGATGGTCGTACGAAATGTGCGAAGAAAAGGAGGCTGTTTTTTAATGGCAAATCAGAAAATCAGAATCAGTTTGAAGGCTTATGATCACCAGTTGATCGATCAGTCTGCCCGTAAGATTGTGGATACCGCGAAGAGAACGGGAGCAGAGGTCAGTGGTCCGATTCCCATGCCGACTCGGAAAGAAGTAGTGACCATTCTGCGTGCCACCCATAAGTACAAGGATACACGGGAGCAGTTCGAGCAAAGAACACATAAGCGTCTGGTAGATATTCTGAATCCGTCTGATAAGACCGTAGAAGCGCTGATGAAGCTGGACCTGCCGGCTGGCGTGGATATCAAGGTAGACCTGAAGAATTAATTCCTTTTATATAGAACCGCTGGCCATTGGAGAAGCCGGAGAAGACCGGGACTGCCCAAGGAGCGCATGTTCGAGGATGAATCAGGGAAGACGGTGAAAAAGAAGGTTATTGAAGTTGACAATAGATCAACGCCTGCATGTGCCAGGGTTGCGGTACCGAGGCAGGAGTTCCGCTATCAGCGAAGCGGTGACTAATGACCTAGGATGATCCCTCTGGGGATCCGCTGTAGATTATTAGGAGGTATGAAGTATGAAGAAAGCGATCGTAGCGAAAAAGATCGGTATGACACAGGTCTTCAATCAGGAAACGGGTGAGATGATCCCGGTTACGGTCCTGGAAGCCGGTCCCTGTGTGGTTACACAGGTAAAGACGGTAGAGCATGACGGATACAGCGCCGTGCAGGTAGGCTTCGGCGATATCCGTGAGAAGCTGGTGAACAAGCCCGATAAGGGACAGTTCGCAAAGGCTGGTGTAGAAGTCAAGAGAATGCTCGAGGAATTAAAGCTGGATGATGCTGAGAACTATAAGGTCGGAGATGTGATCAAGGCCGACATGTTCGCAGTAGGCGATAAGGTAGACGCCAGCGGTATTTCCAAGGGTAAGGGATATCAGGGCGCGATCAAGCGTCATGGTTTTGGAAGAGGACCGATGGAGCATGGTTCTAAGTATCATCGCCATGCAGGATCTATGGGATCCTCCGCGACGCCGGGCCGTGTATTTAAGGGTAAGAAGCTTCCCGGTCACATGGGCAATGTAGCTCGTACGGTGCAGAATCTGGAAGTCGTTCGTGTGGATGCGGATCAGAATCTGCTGCTGGTAAAGGGTTCTGTGCCGGGGCCGAAGAAGGCTGTTATCACAATTGTGAGCAGCGTGAAGGCGTAATACTTGAAAGGAGGCTGTAAATATGGCGAAAGTAGCTGTTTATGATATGAGCGGCAACACATGCGGCGAGATGGAATTGTCCGATGCGATTTTTGGCGTAGAAATCAATACCCATGTGATGCACGAAGTAGTAGTAGCCCATCTGGCGAATCGCCGTCAGGGTACTCAGAGTGCGAAGACGCGTGCTGAGGTCAGAGGCGGTGGCAAGAAGCCGTACCGTCAGAAGGGAACGGGACGTGCCCGTCAGGGTAGCATCCGTGCTCCGCAGTGGGTTGGCGGTGGCGTTGTATTTGCCCCCAAGCCGCGCGATTATTCTAAGAAGGTCAACAAGAAGGCGCGTCGTGTGGCGTTGCGTTCCGCGCTGACCAGCAAGGTGCAGGAAGAGAAGTTCATTGTTCTGAATCAGCTGAGCCTGGATCAGATCAAGACAAAGGAAATGAAGAAGGTTTTGGATGCATTTCAGATTGAGAAGGCGCTGATTGTACTGGACGGCAGCAATGAGAATGTCGTGATGTCTGCCCGCAATATTCCGGGCGTGAAGACGATGAGCGCAGAGCTGATCAATGTGTACGACATCCTGAAGTATGAGACATTCTTCACAACGAAGGATGCGGTCGCTAAGATCGAGGAGGTTTTTGCGTAATGGCTGATATTAAATACTATGACGTGCTGCTGGCGCCTGTGGTATCTGAGAAGAGCATGAACCTGGTAAGCGAGAAGAAGTACACCTTCCTGGTAGCTCCGGAAGCCAATAAGATCCAGATCCGCGAAGCAGTGGAGAAGATGTTCGAGGGAACAAAGGTCAAGAGTGTTCACACCATGAATCTCGTAGGTAAGAAGAGAAGAAGAGGCATGATCGTCGGCAAGACGGCAAAGACCAAAAAGGCTATTGTGACTTTGACCGAGGACAGCAAGGATATCGAGATTTTTGAAGGAATGTAATATTCGAAAGGAGTGACACCAATGGCCATAAAGACTTATAAGCCATATACCCCTTCCCGGAGAAACATGACGGGCTCCGCTTTTGATGAGATTACCAAGAGCTCCCCGGAGAAGTCTCTGGTTGTGCGGGTGAAGAATCATGCGGGCCGCAATAGCTACGGGAAGATTACCGTGCGTCATCATGGCGGCGGTGCGAAGAAGTTATATCGTATCATTGATTTCAAGAGAAACAAGGACGGCATTGAAGCAAAGGTTGCAGGAATTGAGTACGATCCGAACCGCTCTGCGAACATTGCTTTGCTGCAGTATGCAGATGGCGAGAAGCGTTATATTTTGGCGCCTCTGGGCCTGAAGGACGGCGACAAGGTGGTGAGCGGTGAGAACGCGGAAATTCGTGTGGGAAACTGTCTGCCGTTGAAGAATATTCCGATCGGCGCATCTGTTCATAACATTGAAATGAAGCCTGGTAAGGGCGGACAGTTGGTTCGTTCTGCCGGTAACAGCGCGCAGTTGATGGCTAAGGAAGGAAAGTACGCGACATTGCGTCTGCCTTCTGGTGAGATGCGTATGGTTCCGATTGATTGCCGCGCTACGATCGGTCAGGTTGGCAACCAAGATCACGAGCTGATCAAGATTGGTAAGGCTGGCCGTAAACGTCATATGGGGATTCGTCCTACCGTTCGCGGTTCTGTCATGAACCCGAATGACCATCCGCATGGCGGTGGCGAAGGTAAGGCTCCTATCGGACGTCCGGGTCCGGTAACTCCATGGGGTAAGCCTGCACTGGGTCTTAAGACGCGTAAGAAGAATAAGACTTCTAATAAGATGATTGTCCGCAGACGGGCGACGAACAAGTAAGGAGGATATGACGAATGGCACGTTCATTAAAGAAAGGTCCTTTTGCCGATGAGCATTTGCTGAAGAAAGTAGATGCGCTGAACGCGGCGAATG
>CALBGL010000127.1 GCA_937892735.1 uncultured Clostridia bacterium
TATCAAAGTCGGGAAAACCCAGAGCAACCGTAAAAGCCATCACCTCGAAGTGCTTAGGATAGAAACGCTGCAGACCTTTCAAGGCCAGAGCCAGTGTGATGCTGTCCTTGCCGCCAGATATGCCGACCGCAATACGATCTCCTTCCTGAATCATCTGGTAGTCATCTACAGCTTTGCGAGTATAACTTAAGAGTCTTTGATATGTCATCGGACTTTCCTTTCTAATCTATAAACTATATATCGGAGATGGATACGTGACCTATCATAGCATATCCGAATCGAAATTTCAAGTATGCGAAATAATAAATATTTTGCGAATACTTATACAGCTTGCATAGTTTTACCAAAAATTCGCATACTATCGCTGATTCTATCTATGTAAGGAGGCTTATACCATGAATTTGGAAGGAACCGAGACAGCCAGAAGTTTAATGAAGGCTTTTGCGGGAGAATCTCAGGCCAGAAATCGATACACCTTTTATGCGCAGATAGCGCGTAAAGAAGGTTTGATTCAAATCGCACAGATCTTCCAGCTGACAGCAGCTAATGAGGAAGCCCATGCCAAGGAGTTTTTCAAAGCCATGAATGAGGGCAATTTGAATCAGCGGACGGTGGATATCGGCGCGGATTTTCCGGTGGCGTTAAATGATACGCTGACGAATCTGGAATCAGCAGCTCAAGGAGAACACGAGGAATATGCGGCTTTGTATCCACAGTTTGGACAGATCGCGGCGGAAGAAGGTTTTCCAGGCGTTGCCAAGCTGTTTCAAAACATTGCATCCATTGAAAAGAACCATGAGGAACGTTTTCTGGCCTTTTATGATCTGGTAAAAAAGGATCAGCTTTTGAAAAAAGATGTGGAAATCGCATGGGTTTGCAGCGTTTGCGGATATGTACACGTAGGCACGGAACCGCCGCAGATTTGTCCGGTATGCAAACATGAGAAAGGGTATTATCAAGTCGATATCAAGGCATATTAAAGGGTTATCGGAAGAAGTGGCCTCTTTTTTGATATAACTTTTCGTAAAAGTTGTGTTTTGCGAATAGTTATAAAGACCTCTCTTCCTAAGGAAAAAGACTCATATCCGAATCTCACATGAATTTGGAATGAGTCTTTTTGATTTACAGTGTCTCAGGATCAACTTTTTGACCGTCGGACCAGATTCGTTCTAGATTATAGAACACACGGGCTTCCTGACTAAAAACATGAATGATAATGCGTTGATAGTCCATCAGGCCCCAGGTGCATGTATCGAATCCTTCTTTATCAGAGGGTTCATAACCAGCCTTGGCCAACTGTTCTTCTACCTCATCTAAAAGAGCTCTTACATGATTGGGATTGCGTCCATGGGCAATCAGAAAGTAATCGGCCAGGACAGATACCTCATGAATATCCAGAATACGGATATCCTCGCCCATTTTGTTTTCCAGAGCCTGGTAAGCAATTTTAGCCATCGCTGCGGATTCTTTTAGATCTTCCTGTAATGTATTTGGGGATTCATTCATTGTGCGTTATCCCTCCCTTCGGATTGAATTTCCTGCTGCAGAGACTGCAGCGCTTCAAGTGTATAAAAATGGATGTTTTGATTTTTGGCGTGCAGATACTGTACGGTATTCTTCAGAATCAGAAGCGTACCCCGATTCAAATCTTGGAAAATGAGATCGCGAGCTTCCATCAAACCAGGAAACGGTTCGCGTCCCGGTTCCGCATAGTCTGCCGAAAAGATGAGTTTTTCCATGGGTGTCATATGGGCTCGGCCGGTGGTGTGAAACCGTATGGCATTCAGAAGTTCTTCCGGAAGCGGTCCAAACTGCTTCTGAGCCACGATGGGCGCGGCAAAAGCGTGCAACAGCTGCGGATAGTCCTGATTTCGTTTCAGATCGACTCCGGCCTCGTCACAGACTTTCAAGAGCTCCTCCATCGGCATGTTCTTGGCGCAATCGTGCAGAAGAGCGGCCGAAGAGGCCATTTCTATGGATAAATGGTGACGCATCGCTAGTTGTACGGCCAATTGTTCTACCCCTAACGTATGCAGAAAGCGATGGGGTTTCAGACGGCTATACAGCCAATGAAGGACCTCGATGCGGTCAGGATATATCATGGGAATGCTCCTCCTTCTGATATAGACGATGTTTTTTAATGAAGTTCTCTACTGCTTCTGGAACCAGATACTTGATGGGATAACCAGAACGCACACGAGCTCGGATATCCGAGGAAGAGATCGCCAATGCCGGTACCTCCAGGAAATGAAATTTCTGCATCGGATGATTCTGAATGGTTGCGTGGATACGCTGAATCAGTTCTTCTTTCTGATATCCAGGTCGGGTGGCCGCTACAAACGTACAGGTTTTCAGAAGGTCCTCGGCATGGTGCCAGGAAAACATCTGATAGAAAGCATCTGCCCCTGTAATGAAGAAGATTTCCGTATCTGTCGGATAGATCTGCTGCAGGGCATGGATGGTATCAATCGTATAGGTAAAGCCGCTGCGGTCGATTTCCATGCGGGAGGCATAGAAATGATCGTTGGATTCAGTAGCAAGAAGCGTCATCAGATAACGGCTTTCTGGATCGCTTACGGTATCGGCTGCTTTATGAGGCGGCTTTCCTGTCGGAATGAAAAGGACCTGATCCAGTTGAAACTCATGCCTCACCGCTTCTGCTGTCACCAGATGCCCATAATGGATGGGATCGAACGTGCCGCCCATGACAGCAATTCGCTTGGCTTGAGGATTATAATAGTCTTGCATCGTTCATTATCGAGGCAGTTGAATCTGCGGCTTTTTGGAAGGACGATATAATACGATCCGCCGCCCTATTACCTGCACTACCTGAGAATGGGTTCGGCTGGCGATAATCTCCGCAATATCCCGCAGATCATCGGCACAGTTATTGAGTACATTGATTTTGATAAGTTCACGCTTTTCCAGCGCGTCATCGAGGGCATTAACCAGTTCCGGCGCCGCCCCTGCTTTTCCTACTTGGAAAATGGGATCCATTGTGCTCGCCAGGGATTTCAGGTATGCCCGTTGTTTTGTTGTCATAGATTTTGTATCCTCTCTTTATATTACGGATAATATTCAAAGGCTATATCGCCGACTTGAACGGTATCGCCTTCCTGAATGCCCATATCTTCCAGTCTCTGAATGATACCACGTTCCCGAAGAAAACGCTGGAAGAAATCAAAGCCCTTCTCACTTTCCAGGTGAGTGAAGCCCAGCATCTTGTCAATGACGGGACCACCGACCCAATATGTGCCGTCAGGCTGCAGTTTAATTTCGATACCGTCTCCTTCTTCAAGGCGGGAGATTTCTTCCTGTTCTTCCGCAAAGTATTCTCTCTCGAAGACAAGAGGTTCATCGCTAATGGAATCGCGAATCTGAACGACTCGATCCAGAAGGGCTCGTACGCCTTCACCGGTAGCGGCGGAAATTGGGAAGAGCGGCAGATCATGTGCCTTACAATACTCTTCCAACTCTTCATACAGAACATGCGCATCCGGCAGATCCATCTTATTAGCGCCGATGACCTGCGGCAGCGCCGCTAATTTATCGCTGTATTTGGCAAGTTCCAGATTGATCTTTTCGATATCGCTGACTGGGTCTCTGCCATCGAGCGCCGCCGCATCGACCAGATGAATCAGAACACGGGTCCGCTCTAGGTGTTTCAGGAATTCATGTCCCAATCCGACACCCTCAGAGGCGCCTTCAATCAGACCGGGAATATCCGCGATAACCATGGATTTCCCGTAAGGAAGCTCCACTACACCCAAATTCGGGCTTAATGTGGTAAACGGATAATTCGCAATCTTCGGTTTTGCATTGGAGACATGAGACAGGAACGTGGATTTTCCCGCATTGGGATATCCTAAGAGACCCACATCGGCCAATACCTTCAGTTCGAGGATCAGATTCATGCTTTTGCCGGGACGACCGGACTGCGCATACTTCGGAATCTGCATGGTAGGTGTGGCATAGTGCTGGTTTCCCTTCCCGCCACGCCCTCCCTTTAGGATGATCTCACGCTGTCCCAGCTTAGACATATCTGCCACGAGAAGCCCTGTAGTCTCTTCACGCAGAATCGTACCTACGGGCACAGAAATAATGAGGTCTTCGGCATCTTTTCCATGACAATTCTTACCGCTGCCATCCCCGCCTTTAGATGCTTTATAGACCTTTCGATTACGAAAATCGGACAGGGTATTTAACCCCTGCTCGGTGACGAAAACAATGTCGCCGCCCTTCCCGCCGTCACCACCGTCAGGGCCGCCATTGGCTACATATTTCTCCCGACGGAAGGAGGCGCAGCCATTTCCACCCTTCCCGGATTCGATATAAATCTTAGCTTCATCTACAAACATCTGGCTTCTCCTTTTATTGAGAAAAAGCAGGTTCCAAATAGTACATTTGAAACCTGCCCGATCATATACATCTGCCGATTTTTACATGGCCTGTTCCACAGGATATACAGAAACCTGCTTCTTGTCACGGCCCTTTCTCTCAAACTTTACGCGACCTTCTACCAGTGCGTAAAGAGTATCATCCTTGCCGATACCTACGTTCGTTCCCGGATGAATTCTGGTACCACGCTGACGATATAGAATATTACCAGCCTTGACCACCTGACCATCGGCTCTCTTTGCTCCCAGGCGCTTGGACTCGGAATCACGTCCGTTCTTGGTAGAACCAACACCCTTCTTATGAGCAAACAACTGAAGATTCATTTGAAGCATTGTATTGCACCTCCTTCATGTGCGCTTGCAAACTTGTACAAGAACATTCTTACGATACGATTCAGAAATCGATTGAAGCCCCAAATATAATAAATTCAGAATCAAATCTGTATCGGTGGAACCCTGCCCTATACGGACGGCTTCCACACGAGCAGATAAAAACCCATCTTCATCCATCTCATACTGGAAAGGATCTTGAGAAAAACGCTCCAGCCCATTGACCGTATTGAGTGATAAGGCCGATACTGCGGCACAAACAATGTCTGGATCGCCATTCTGTGCGAAACCGGCATGTCCATGAATCTCAAAAGACCAGATCCTATCTTGTTCATTCGTATAAAATGTTGCTTCAATCATGGAAATTCTCCTGCTTACGCCTGAATTCCGTTGATCTGAAGTTTCGTAAAGTACTGCCTATGACCCTGCTTCTTGTGATAGCCCTTCTTGGACTTATACTTGTAAACAGTGATCTTCTTGGCACGACCTTCCTTCAGGGTTGTCGCAGCAACCGTTGCACCCTCAACATAAGGAGTTCCGACCTTCACTCCGTCTTCGCTGAAAACTGCAAGAACCTTATCAAAAGTATAAGCTTCTCCTTCAACCAGACCAAGCTTCTCGACAAATACAACGTCTCCTTCTTGTACCCGGTACTGCTTACCGCCAGTCTCAATAACTGCGTACATACTCAGGCACCTCCTTCTCTCTAAACTCGCCGACTACGGCAGCACTGTGAAAACATGCTTTGAAAGCCCCATCGAGCGGCAACGATAGTATCATATCATACAGAATACGAAGATGTCAAGCCATTTTTTTATTTTTCTGTCAAAAGGTCCATCAGCGTTTTCATCTGTCCATCTTCTTCCCGATATAGATCCATACGGCACACCTGTTCTGTCCAGACGGCTTCGGGAAGGCCGGCACGTTCCCAGAAGACCTGCATCATACGATCTGGTTTCAGATTCTGTGTACCCGAGCAGGCACACCAGAGTTCAAGAATACAGGGAGTAATAAGACGAAGAGAACGGATCATGGGTCTGAGATCAACTTCGACTTCCTGCTTACGGCCATGATGCTTGGCCCATTTACGAATGAGAATAGGCTCTCCGGCCATAAACTGCTCCAAGAGGGCAGGATACGCGTCGGCATATTCCGATGGAAGCTGAATATGGTACTGTGCATGGGTGGACAATGACATGGCCGACTTGGTTCCCGCCGGCATATCCTGACATTCGATGAGTCGCAGCCCCGCAGGAAGTTCTGTATTCACCCGGTGCACCAGATCGTCATTTTCCCAGAGAGTGGCTAATTGCAGTTCCATATACTCATGATGGCCAGAGACTCCAAGAGATAAAGGCTGTGAGAAAGACATCTGCGGATGGGGATTAAAACCTTGGGAGAAGACGAGCTCCACGTTCGCGCGCTGAAGAGCGCGCTGAAAAGTGCGGAGCATGTCCAGATGGCCAATAAAGCGCATTTTACCCTCTTTACAAAAAGAGATTCGTTTCTGATAACGGACAGGTGTCATTTCTTTTCCTCCCTTGGCATAAAACAGAGTCCATGATGGGCAAATCCCATCATACCACACCCGGTACATTGTTCCTGACAGTCTGGGGTGGCGATGCCCTTCAGGGCCCGTTCGTATTCTCGGCGCAGCCAGGTCTTGTTTACACCATAATCAATGATATCCCAGGGGAAAACTTCATCAGCGGGCCGTTCACGATGATTATAATAATCGACTTCGATACCGCATTCCTCGATCGCCTCCCGCCACGCCTGCTCATTGAACTGGTCCGACCAGCTGTCAAAACGGCATCCTTTTTTCCATGCAGTATAGACAAGGATGGATACGCGTCTGTCTCCGCGAGCCATGAGTCCTTCCAGGGTGCTGATAAAAGAATCATGGCAGTTATAGCGGATTTTTCGACTTCGGATTTGTTCGGATAGATGTTGCTGTTTCTGCAAATACTCCTCGCTGCTGGCCTGCGGAGCCCATTGAAACGCAGAAAAGGCCTTGGGAACAAAGAAAGAAGTGCTGATTGTGATCTGCACATCACGAGATCGCTGTTCTTTAGGTACTTGATTCCAGGTATCTAAGATACGATATCCAAAACGGGCGATTCCATCCACATCTTCCATTGTTTCTGTTGGCAAGCCTAACATGAAATACAGTTTGACACGATCCCATCCCCCCTGAAAGGCAAGATGACAGCCACCAAGAATCTCTTCCTCCGTGAGACCTTTATTGATGACATTGCGAAGTCTTTGTGTTCCCGCCTCCGCTGCAAACGTCAAACCGCTCTTTTTTCCCTCCGCAAGCTGTTCCATCAGTTCCAGAGAGAAAGCGTCAACACGAAGAGACGGCAAAGATACGGAAACATGCGGAAATTCTTTATGGAACTCCTCCATCAGTTCCTTTAGCCAAGGATAATCATCCGTACTGAGCGAGGTAAAGGAGATTTCATCATATCCTGTATTTTTCATCAACTCCCGACAAAGTGCAAGCACGGTTTCCTTTCTACGGTATCGCACAGGTTTATATACCTGTCCTGCTTGACAGAAACGGCATCCATGGATACAACCGCGGAAGATTTCCATGGTGGCGCGGTCATGAATGGTCTGCAGATAAGGAATGATCGGTTTCGTAGGATAAAAGGACGAATCCAGATCTTCTACGATATCTTTTTTTACTTTTAGAGGCACATCCGGACGATTGGGCGTTATGGAACGAATGGCTGGCGTATAGGAGGCGCCGGGTGCTGGGTGGTCCTGATAGGTGACGTCATAAAAGGCTGGTACATAAATGGGACCCAGATCCAGGATCTTGGAGAGAAAATCCCGACGATGTCCGCCGGCGGCTTTATGCGCCTCATACCGCGCAAAGAGTTCGCGATAAGACACTTCACCTTCCCCAATATAAAAGAAATCAATAAAGGGCGCCAACACTTCTGGATTGCTGGCTGTCGGTCCTCCCGCGATAATAAGAGGATCTTGATCCGTACGATCCTTAGCATACAGAGGGATCCCAGCAAGATCCAACACATTGAGAATGTTTGTAAAAGACATTTCATATTGCAGTGTGAAGGCAAGAAAATCCATGTCGCGCACCGGCGTGTATGTTTCCAGGGTATACAGCGGAATCGCATGTTTGCGTAGCTGAGCCTCCATGTCCCGCCAGGGCGCAAAGACTCGTTCACAATAGACATTTTCCATACGGTTAAAATCTGCATATAAGAGTTGCAGCCCTAGATGCGACATTCCGACTTCATAGACGTCCGGATAACAAAATGCGACGCGAACCGGTATTTTTTCCGGGTCTTTATACACAGCGCCGATTTCATTGCCGATATATCGGGCGGGTTTCTCCACTTGCAGTAGAATTGAATCCGGAATATTGATCTGTCTCATGTAAAATAGAAACCTCCTCTTTCGGTGTAGTACCTAGTGTAAAAAGTGAAGCCATTGATTGAGTATATCCATAAGATGAAACGACTCTTCTGTCAGCAGAGACATTCCGATCGGAACCCATGGAGAATGAAAATACTGCAGGATCACCGATCCGATGAAAAGAGTAAGCGCGAGAATGGCCTGCATCCAATGACAAAATAACGATAACGATGTATTTTTTTCTTGCAAAGAAACTCTCTCCTTTTTTAACCAACATATGAGGAGACAGGAAAAAAAAGAACCTGCGGACGCCTTGATCCACAGGCCCAATTCCTACAAACGTCACTTATACATATTTCGCCAGTCTAAATCCCCATTCTCCATACCAAGTACCAGCATTTCTGCTGTTGCAAGATTCGTTGCGATGGGGATGGTATGCGTGTCACAGAGCTTAATGATCGGGGCTGGATCTGGCTCCATACCAGTGCTCATAGGATCTCGTAAGAAAATCACCAGGTCGATTTCATTATTGGAGATCTGCACTCCCATCTGCTGAATACCGCCCAGAGGACCAGCCAGATATTTATGAACATGCAGATTAGTCACCTCTTCTATCAAACGACCGGTCGTTCCTGTTGCATAAAGAGTATGTTTGCTGAGAATGTGACGATACGCGATACAAAAGTTCTGCATCAGCTTTTTCTTGTTATTGTGTGCGGCCAAAGCGATATTCAATGTGAGTCCCTCCTATATATATTTATATTTTGCGGTCTTATTTTGAATGCCTGCATAGACATGCATCACAAGACCAATCGCAGCCATATTAGAAACTAATGAGCTTAAACCGTAGCTCATAAACGGAAGCGGCAATCCAGTATTGGGAAGCACAGCCGTTGTTACGCCGATATGAATAAACGACTGCATCGCGATCCACGTAGCAACACCAACGCAAACCAGTTTTCCATACATTGTATCTGATTTCTTGGCAATCCAGAGGATACGGCCGATGAGGATCACAAAAAGAACAAGCATACAGCTACATCCAATAAATCCTAACTCTTCTCCCAAAATTCCAAACAGGAAATCCGTCATAGGAACGGGAACCAAACCACTACTGTTGAAAAGCCCTACTCCCTCAAGCCCGCCGGAACTGATCGCATATCGAGAGTGCAGTGTTTGATATGCGTAATTCTGTGCGTAGCTCTCTGGATCGAAAAATGACCAAATACGAGTAGCCTGATAATGCGTCAAGAGATTCGGCCCATTAGGAGAATAAGCGTCCGCCAGCACGATGACGACTAGAAGGCCTACAATTGCAATGGCTCCCAAGATATATTTCCAATCCAGACCCGAAACAAACAGAATCGCAGTCCCGATACAAAGCAACACAATGGAAGTGGACAGGGCCGGTTCCATCATAACCAGAAGAACTGGAATTCCCATTAGGATCAAATATGCCAAAAGTGTAAGAGGCCTATTCAGGTTTTCGGCACGTAAATCACAGAAATGGGATAATACGAGAATCATCAGAAACTTGGAAAACTCAGAGGGCTGTATGTTAAATCCTCCGATGAATGGAAGCCATCTTCGAACATCCATTGTTTCGCCGCTTTCTGATGTTCCGGTACCGACTAAAAGAACCAGTACCAGGAGAAAAAGCATTCCTATATAGGCCGGCACCGAAAGAAAACGAAGCAACTCACGGCTCATGAAGGTAATGACCAATACAATGACCAACCCCACAAAGAATCCGATGAGCTGACGCGTCATGATGGGACCAATCGAAAAATGTTCTGTATCGATCTCCCAGCCGCCGGCACTGCCGATCATAACAACGCCAAACAGCACCATAATGACCACAACGCTTAATAAGGTGAAGTCGATCTTGCTAAGAAAACGCTTCTCTGACATCAGTATAACCTCTTCCCCAAACTTTTTCAATAGAAAAATAGTAAAAAAACGAAATTTTTTCTCAAAACTTTACTTTTTATGATACTATTGCATAATAGGACTCCGACAGACGGACAAAGGTATCAATCGCCATATACGATCCACCGCCAAAGGGAATGACAACCGTAATCGTTGCCTCCGGATTCTCGACGTTGGTATACCCCGTGAATAGAGCATGTGGCGGCCTATTGTTGATTTCTTGGGCAGTTCCTGTTTTACCAGCTACAGAAATTCCATTGGCCATAAACTCCACCAATTGTTGCGTACTCTCTGCCATAGCAACCATGCCTTCCCGTACGGTATCAAAGGAAGACTGCGATACATTCGCCTGATGATCCACCACAGGTTTCGTTTGATAGATCACATCTCCCGCATAATTGGAAATATGGTCCACCAAATAGAGGTTATAGACCGTTCCATCATTGGCCAATGTGGAAGTATATCGATTGATATTGGCGGATGTAAAGGAATTCGCACCTTGACCAATGGCGCTTCGTACGGCATCCTGATCGGATGTGGAAGGAGCCGCTTCCGGCAGCTCAATATTTGTTTTTGTAGCTAAGCCTAATTCCCTGGCATAGTAAGCCATCTTCTCAAGCCCCACTGCATCATCAAATTCCTCATTGACTGGCTCGGAGAGACGGTATCCCATAGTATAGAAATAATAGTTACAAGAGACCCGCAATGCTTCGACCATATTGACATTCCCATGACTTACCGTACTATGACACACCGGCTTATCCACACTATTAGCGAGCATAAATTGGTAGTCATCATAAATGGTTTCGCTTACGGTTGTTACTCCTTCTTCCAGGGAAGCGATCGCGGTACACATTTTATAGGTAGACCCGGGAGCTCTATTTTCCTGTAATGCTCGAAATAAAAGCGGAGAGGATTGATTATTGATGATTTGATTATAATATGTCGAGTCAGAAGTGATTCGATTATTATCATAAGAAGGATAACTGACCATGGCCAACACTTCTCCGCTCTGTGTATCTGTAATGACCGCACTTCCGCTGCAGGGATCCAGATGAATATCGGAAGGCGTCAACTCATCGGCCTGAATCTTTTGAATCAGAACGTCCTCTGCGGTGGCGGTGCCATTTAGCAGACTGCTGCGACTTCCATCGTCACTGCTAAGAATCGAAGCATCCTGCAAAAGCAGCATAAAGTTTTCTTCCGAAAACATTCCATCAGCAAGAATACGCTCATAGATAATCTCCTGAAACGCATTATTATCCAACAGATTTTCAAACTCTTGATCCAGGAAAGACTGTATAATCACCTCAACATCCATTTCATGCTCCAGTCCAAATTGTTCTAGATCAAGAATATTGTTGTAAATACAGTATTCTAAAAATTCATATGCAGATTTCTCTCCGGCAGCATATTCTTCATAGAAAGCACCAGCATTTTGATATTCATGGCTTAATACTCCTTCCGCATCTCGCATGATTTCAATCCATGCATTATAGATCTGAGAAAGATCATCACTATATTCACGAATCAAGAGGTCCTGATCCATGATGGCGGATCGAAGCTGCGAGACAGCGGATTGTGACATTTGTTCATAGGCGGTACAGAACGATTCTCCATAAGCGCCTTCGACGGTCAAAAGCTGATCTGGATCAAAATAGCCATTATCCATCAAAGAGATTAGAACATCTCCAGCCGTATAAGAAGAACCGTCGGAAGAAGAGATCCCTGTGATTTTATCAATCAACAGAGACTTGACTTTTTCAAATAAAATATCGTAGGCTTCCTGCTGTAGATCCATATCAATCGTTAAATAGATGTCATTGCCTTTTGTAGCCTCCTGTACAGTCTCTCGGGACAATTCTTCATCCGTCACGCTGCTGTATGTAATCTCGATCATTCCCTGCGTTCCGTGCAGAGAAGACTCATAGGCAGCTTCTAATCCTTCTATACCGATACGGTCGTCAGGATCATACCCGTTTTCTTCATAAGTATTTAGCTCTGACTCCGGAATACTGCTCATATAGCCAACGATATGAGAAAAGGACTCTCCGCCGGGATATACTCTATTTTCTTCTGGCTGGAACGTGAAGCCAGGATAATCCTGACTGCGTTCTAGCATGGATACACGAAGATTCTCCGGGATATCCTCCGCAATGAGAATTGGAGTATCTGTCTGGAATCGCTGAATATAGATAGCATAACGATATTTCATGATTTCCAGCGTTTCGGCAACACTATAGGTATCTTGGGGAATTTCAAAGAGTTCATCCCGCATATACAAGTAAGCTTCTTCCGCTGTCGTTTGTTTCTCTTGGGCTGTCAGCTGACTGCTGGACTTGCTATAGATTTCCGCGAGAAAAAGCTGTCGCAGGATAGCGCTGTCTTGAAAATCCGATAAGAAGTAAAAACCTTGCTCTTCCGAATAGGAGATAGCGAGTGTCAACGCATCATGAATCCCGTATTCCAGGAAAAACTGCGAGATCCGATGACAGAGTCCATTGAGATCTTCTACTTCCTGCGAGGAATCATAATAAAGGAACCAAGTATATTCGTTATATGCTAAAGGACGTCCATATCGATCATAGATATCCCCACGCGTGCCGTCCGTCATAACGGTACGCACATAGGTATCTGCACTAAGATCGTCATAACTGCCAGGTTCTAAGACCTGCAGACGGAACAGATTGCTCCATAAAAAATACAAAATCACGGCAAAAAGAATGGCCAGGATCACAATACGATTTGATAATAGGGCCCGCAGCCTTCGGAAAAGTTCTATCAATTGATACTCTCGCTCCTTCGATTGGGCAGGACCTTCCCGTCAGAATCCTGATGCCGATGTCTTTCTGACATCCGATCTAAACGTTCTCCGATCCAACGCACCCAGAAATATACGGGAATGGATGCAACGAGCGTATAGCATAGCTCTGGCAGGATCGTGTGTATAAGGAAATAAAATACGTCGATTCTTCCCTGGAAAAAATGCATAAAAAAGTAGCAGACAAAAGAATAGAGAAGATCAAACAACGCCGTGATTCCTAAAGAAAGCAAAAGACTGTTCTGATCAAAACCATTTTTAAAAACACCGGCGGCCTGTCCCAGCAGAAAATAAAGCAATGTGTAGAATCCTAAAATATCCAGAAATAAAATATCTTGACAGAGTCCAACCAGGATTCCTAAGCGCCGACCAAAGGTGCTTCCAAATAATAACGAACAGCTCACGATCATACAAAGGGACAGATTCGGAATGATCCCGTAGATTTCAATTTGATGCAGAACCGTAGATTCCACACAAATCAGAAAGAAAGCCAAAAGGCCCATGATGATGGCTTTACTCTTCATGGGATGTCCCCTCCTGGTTTGCACCAGAATCTTCCGGTGAAGAAGATTCCAAACTGCTGGAGTCTTCCACAGCGGAATTTTCTGCTGACGGATCTTCCCGTTCTGTTTCCTCGGACGTTGCGTTTTTTTCGATTTGATCCGTAATAATTAATACATAGGAAATATTTTTTACATTCGCATCAGGACGCAGATAAGCAATCCCGATTACCCCGTCTCCCGCTTCTTCGATTTCTGTGATCTCGCCGATACGGATCCCCGGTGGATAAATATCGCTCAGAGAAGAGGTAACAATCTCATCTCCCACGGCAATATCTGTCTGTCCGATATAAAACTCGATTTTACATAATCCATCCTGTTCCAACGTGATGTCTCCCTCGACTCCGACATGATCCCCGCTGCGAAGTACTTCTCCATGTACGTAACTTTCTTCGGAAAGGAGTGAGACGATCTTAGAATAATGACGATATACCGTTTTCACATGTCCCAGCAGACCATCGCCGGATAGAACCGGCATGTAATCCTGAATGCCGTCCGCGCTTCCTTTATCGATGGTCATGGATGCATTCCAGTTATTGGCAGATATACCGATGATCTGCGCGGCCGTCTTTGGATATTTTACATAATAACTATCCAGGTCATAGAGATCATTGAGTTCTTGATACTTAGTGAGCTGTACTTCCTGCAGCGTATTTTCATAACGCAGCGCATCCATTTGCTGACGCAGCTGCTCATTCTCCTTTCGAAGCTCTTCAGCAGAACGAGCATTTTCCGATAAGGAAGAAAACCAGTCGCCTACGGCAGAAAGGGCCTGCTGCACAGGGGATGCTACCGCATTGAAGACAGTATTCAGGGGGCCCCAATTGCGTCCCAGCGATAGAGTGAGAATCATTAAAAAAACACAAAGAATAGTGACAAATAGAATCCTTTTCTTAAGAGACATATGAATAGGATGGCGATTCTTCTCGATTTTCAGAGGTTTCAGATCGCGAAGAGGAACTTTCGTTAAATCTCGTAAAGATGCATAAAAAGATTTTTTCTTTTTGGCCATGACAATAAACTCCCATTACAGAAGGTTCCGAAGAGGAACAAGGGTATTTTTATATTTCTTCAAGTCATCCAGAATCATACCGGCACCATTTACGACTGCGGACATGGGATCCGTGACGATATGTACCTGCATTCCTGTTTTTTCAGCCAGAACCCGATCCAATCCACGCAGCAGAGACCCTCCTCCCGATAGAACCATCCCGTTTTCCATAATATCGGCGGCAAGTTCCGGCGGTGTATGTTCCAACGTGCTCAAAACCGCGGCAGCAATGGCATCTACTGATTCTCGAATCGCCATGGCTGCTTGAAAATTTGTAATTTCTATAATACGAGGCAGGCCGCTCTCGCGATCGCGGCCTTTTACCTCCATACGTTCTTCTTCCATATAGGGATCAAAATAGGCATTTGCCAGACGAATCTTAATCTGCTCTGCCGTTTTCTCACCGATGACCAAGTTAAATTCTCGGTGCACATATTTCACAATTTCCTCGTCCATCGTATCTCCGGCGATCTTAATAGAACGGCTGGTTACCACACCGCCTAAGGACACAATAGCAACTTCGGTAATGCCGCCGCCGACATCCACGATCATATTGCCGCTGGGAGATAGAATATTCATACCGGCTGCCAAAGCTGTCGCCACCGGTTGTTCGAGCAGGTGTGTTCCTGTGTCGCTGGAACCGGCTTGTACGGCCACATCAACCAGTACACGCCGTTCGACATCGGTGAGACCATAAGGAATACAGATGACCATCTTTGGACGTGAAAAAGGGATCCGGCCGCAATGCAGATGCTTCATAAAATACCGGAACATCGCCTTGGTTGTGATTAAATCAATGACGGCTCCATGCTGAATCGGCCGAACAGACAATACGTCTCCCGGTGTACGGCCAATCATTCCTTTTGCCTCGCTGCCAACGGCAATCACTTCCCGTTGTACCGTATTAAAGGCTACCACACTGGGTTCGTTCAATACCGTTCCACGCCCTTGAACATATACTCTTGTATTTGAGGAACCCAGATCGATGGCCAGGTTCTTTGTCAGCAGCATAATCATTCTCCTCCCTTATCTCCTGCCTATATCAGGCCTTCTTCTTTCATAGAAAAATATCGCCCATCTCCGATTATGATATGATCGATCAACCCCACTTCTAAAATACGGCTGGCATCCAGGATTCGATGGGTACCGGCTATATCCGCGCTGCTTGGCGCGGGATCTCCGCTGGGATGATTATGGATTAAGATAAAATAAACCGCCTTATAGCGGAACGCCTCTAAGAAGACTTCTCTTGGACTCAAGAGGGCCTGATTTACGCTTCCAAGAGATAGCATGCTGTCTCCTAGAATCCGCAAGCGATTGTCCAGCCAAATACCATGAATCTCTTCTTTCTTCAGATCGCGCATACGAGGAATATACTGCAGAGCAACTCCCTCCGCACTGACAACTTTGGAGGATGTTTGCGACTGACGATAAGCCAACCGGATCGCCAGTTCCTGCAATGCCTTCATCTGCAGCGCTTTGACCTTTCCAATCCCCGGAAAACGCATGAGTTCTTCCAGAGAAAGATTCAGCAAAGCTGGCAAAGCACAGCCCGGTTCTTGGTTTTCTGTTTGACATAAAAGACGTCGGCTCATCTCCAAAGAAGTCTCTCCGTTCCGTCCCGTCTTTAGGATGATGGCCAAAAGCTCTGCGTCAGATAAAGAAGCAGCCCCCTTCCTCTCTAAACGTTCATAGGGCCTCTCTTCTTCTGGAAGTTCTTTCATGGTAAACCGTTCCTGCTGCTCCACTCCTATACTCTCCTTTCACAGGAGAGACAGAGCCTTTTTCTGTATGAAATTCGTATTTATATGTATGAAACAATGCATCAGACAAAACGATGAATCAGCATGGCTAAGATCAATCCTATAATCGAAGAAATCGTAATCTGAAAATGAATACCAAAGGTCAAACTCATAAAGCCAAGCTCCAGAGTCGTCGGATCTAACCCAAAAGTATAACCGTATTGGAGCCACGACAGCCAGGAGATTCCCCCTAAGGCATCTCCAATAAATGATCCCAGAACGAATCCAATCAGTATGAATAATACGAAGGTCCACCCATTTTTTCCTTTGAACGCCAATTTGATCCCTCCTTTTTCGAACGCTTCTTTATCATACCACAAAACCATTTTTCTGTAAATAGCCGGCTAGTGTGAATTTCATCCAGCATTTGCGCAGCTCGGTATATCGGAAACTATTTGAAATAGGCCCATTTTATTTAAGATATTATGAATCGTGTACCTGACATTTTCTCTGAAAACAGGATTTACATCATCATATATAATTAAAGCTTTCCATAAGGCCCAACCTCTCGCTCGATTTACCATACATAAAATGTTTTCCTTTCCCTATCAACAAATTTATAAAACGAGCAAACAGATACCTCTATTTGCTCGTTTTATCAGTGACCGAATTGATTATTGCGAACCCAGTTTTTTGGATTTCTTATAGGAAAGCCATGCAAGAACAGCAGAAATGGTTGCAATACAAATACAAAATCCCCGGAATGTATTACTTAAGCTCAAATCAACGAGTATGCCCCTTGCAGCGGCAACCCCGCATATAATGGCCACAACCATAATGATAAGCAAAATCATGCTTATCACTTTGTACCGTACATTCTTTTTCATAATACGCTCTCTCCTTTTTACAAAATCTTGATTACTTTTGCCGGGCATTTTTCGGCGCATTTGCCGCATTGCGTACATTTCGCTGGGTCGATGCGCGCCACATTTCCGACCATAGTGATGGCGCCGTCCTCGCATTGACGGACACATAAGCCGCATCCCAGACAACCGGCTGCACAGAGATCGCGAACCTCTTTTCCTCGATCCTGTCCGGAACATTGTACTCGGATTCTCTGACGCTGCGGCATCAACTGGATAATGTGCTTGGGACAGACAGATACGCAGGCGCCGCAACCGACACACCGATCTTCCGTTACATGGGCGATGCCGTTCTCCACATGAATGGCGCCAAACTTACATACTTGCGTACAGGTTCCAAAGCCGAGGCAACCATAGGTACAGGCCTTCGGACCGCTGCCTGGAATTACGATAGCCTCCAGACAACTGGCAATACCATCATAGCGCATTTTTTCACGAGCGACACCACATTCGCCGCTACATTGTACATAAGCGACTTTCTTTTCTAGTACCTGTGCTTCCACTCCTAGAATCTGTGCGATTTTCTGAGAAGCGGACGCGCCGCCGACTGCGCAGGCATTGACGGGAGCGGAACCCGCAGCCACAGCCTTCGCATACGCGTCGCAGCCAGCATAACCGCAGCCACCGCAGTTTGCACCCGGCAACGCTTCACGGATCTGCTCAAACTTGGGATCCTGCTGGATGGCGAATTTCTTGGCAACAAGTCCGATCGCCACACCGAAAACAAGTCCAAGACCGGCCAAAATCAAGAGAGGAGTTAAAATCTCTAACATAAGCGACCTCCTTATACAAGCCCCTGGAATCCCAGAAATGCGATAGCCATCAAACCGGCGGACAGAAGGGCAATGGGAAATCCCTCAAAGGCAACCAGGATTCGATTATGTGCAATGCGTTCCCGCACACCGGCAAAAAGGACAATCCCGAGTGTGAAACCGACGGCAGCCGCAAATCCGTTTACGACGGATTCGAGAAGATGATAATCCTCCTGCATATTCAGAACAGCGACACCCAGTACCGCACAATTTGTGGTAATCAGCGGCAGGTACACTCCCAGCGCGGAATACAGCGTGGGGCTTACTTTCTGAATGACCATTTCTACGATCTGTACCAAAGAAGCAATCATGAGGATAAAAGCAATATTATATAAATATTCTACTTTCAGAGGTACTAAAATCCAGGCATATACCATGTAGGAGAAAGCCGAAGCAATAGTCATGACGAATGTGACGGCCAACCCCATACCGAGCGCCGTATCAATTCTTTTAGAAACGCCTAGAAACGGACAAATTCCCAAAAACCTGGAAAGAACAAAATTATTGACAAATACAGAACTGATGATAATTACGAGTAATGTGGGCATAATCACAGCTCCTTTCTCTGGGTCATACGAGATCTTATGTGGTTAAACAATGCTAAGAGGATCCCAAGTACAATAAATCCGCCCGGAGCCATGATCATGATGACTGCCGGCGATATCGCATCTGGAAGCATCTGTATGCCAAACAAAGAGCCTGATCCGAGAATCTCACGAATGATTCCCAAAACGGTCAGAGCAAGAGTAAATCCAAGCCCCATGCCTAAACCATCAAAAAGCGAAGAGATGGGATCATTTTTTGAAGCAAACGCTTCGGCTCTTCCCAGAATGATACAGTTGACTACGATTAGCGGAATATAGAGGCCCAGCGCCTGATACAGGCTGTCATAGAAGAATGCCTGCAAAAGCAGATCCACTACCGTCACGAAAGTCGCAATGATGATGATATAGGCTGGGATGCGGATTTTATTGGGAATTACTTTTCGAAGAGCGGAGATCACCAGATTCGAACCAATCAAAACGGCCGTTACCGACAGCCCCATCCCCACTCCATTGATGGCGGACGTCGTGGTGGCTAACGTAGGACACATTCCCAATACCTGTACGAAGGTGGGGTTCTCCTCAATAATGCCTCGTTTGAGACCCGAAATCAATTTAGACATTGTCCGCTCCTCCTTTCAAAATTTCTTGAAAATAGGTGAGAGCCGTATTAACACTTTCTGTCACACTGCGTGATGTGATCGTCGCTCCAGAAATGGCAGAGATTGCATTCTCCCCAGCTTCTCCCTTTACAACCGATAAAATCCCGTTTTTTCCGATAAACTGATCTGTAAAAGAAGGATTGGACGCATTGGCCCCCAATCCGGGGGTTTCGGAGTGTTCCAAAATTTGAATTCCTGTGATGGTGCCGGAAACATCGATTCCTACGGCAATCACAACAGCCCCTCCATACCCTTGGGTCGATACACGAAAAGCATACCCATACTCAGACGCATAGTAAATTTCAAGAATACGATCCGTATAGGCATCATCGACTTCTATGGATTCGAGATTAGCAACGTCTACACCTGGAAGGACGGCTCCATAGGCAGCCCGGTTAACCTCGTCGATTTTGCGGACGATGAGATCCTTCGTTACCGCGTTGACGCCGCCCAGGATCAACCCCATGATACCCGCGATGATCAATAGAGTGATTCCTAGACGCAGAGGAGAATCTTTCATTTAGACTTCACCTCCCCGTAAATTTTGGGCATCGTCACACGATCAATCAATGGAACGCAGATATTCATCAGTAGAATCGAGAAAGAAACCCCCTCTGGATATCCACCGAAGGAGCGGATCAGTGCCGTTAAGAGACCACATCCTACGCCCATTATAATGCGGCCCTTACGAGTCATGGGAGAGGTGGTATAGTCTGTGGCCATGAAGAAAGCGCCCAGCATCAAGCCACCGCTCAGAATCTCATAGAGTCCGTCGCGGCCAAAGCAATAGCTTAAGATAAAGACCACCGCGATAAAGACGACAGGCAGGGTCCAATCAATGATACCTCGCAGACAGAGATAAAGCCCTCCGAGTAGCAGGAGCAACGCGGAAGTCTCACCCAGACTTCCAGATATAGTACCCAGAAAACAATCCACAAGGGATGGAATTTCTTCGCCAGTCTGTATCAGAGTCAGCGGAGTCGCGGTAGAAACCCCCTGTACAGTAAAGTTTGTCATAGCGGAAGACCATGCGACCAGCATAAAACAACGAGCGGTCAGCGCCGGATTCATAAAGTTCTGTCCAATGCCGCCGAATAACTGCTTCACAATAATAATCGCGAAGACAGAACCGATCGCTGCCATCCAGAAGGGAATCGAAGCAGGCAGATTCATGGCCAGCAGTAGTCCGGTGACGCAGGCACTTAAATCCTGAATCGTTATCGGCTGCTTCGTACATTTTTGCCAGATCCACTCCGCCAATACGGCACTGGCCATACACACGCCAATGACTCCAAGAACACGAATTCCGAAATAAAATATGGAAAACAGAGCGGCCGGCATCAATGCGAATAAAACCTCCCCCATGATGGAAGTTGTACTATGCCGCGCCCGTATATGAGGCGATATAGATAAGTGGTATAGAACATTTTTCTTTTCGTCAGTCATGGGAACCTCCTTTTTCTGCAGCGGCCTTCCTTCGCCGCTCCTGGATCATTCGTTTACCCGCTTTAAAGGTTTGTGTCAGATGTCTCTTAGCCGGACAGATATAAGCGCAAGAACCGCACTCAATACAATCCATTCCATGATATTTTTCAAAGGAAGACCAATCCATTTCCAGAGCAAACTGGTTTAGCATAAAGGGCATCAGATGAATCGGACAGGCCGAAACACATTTACCGCAGCGGATACAGGCACTTTCCCGGATAATAGGATCCTCAGCCTGATCAAATACAAGAATTCCTGCGGTCCCCTTTGTCACAGGAACATCCAGTGAAAATAAGGCAGTTCCCATCATGGGGCCTCCGCAAATGATTTTCGAGGGAGGACATACGAGTCCGCCTGCGGCTTCCACCAATTCACGTATGCTAGTACCGATGCGTGCCTTGAAAGTAACCGACTGCGCAACAGCACCTCCGGCAATAGTTATAACACGCCGCATAAGAGGGCGCCCTTCTAAAAGGGCACGATAGATCGCAACCACCGTATCGGTGTTATGTACGATACAGCCGACATCCGCAGGTAAACCACCGGAAGGAACCTCTCTTCCTATGACAGCATCAATCAACTGTTTCTCTCCTCCTTGCGGGTATTTTGTTTTAAGAGCTACGACCTGAATGCGCGGTTCTTCCAGTGTCAGATTCCGCATAACGGCCAGTGCAGTGGGTTTATTATCTTCGATAGCAATATATCCTTCGGCTTCTGGGAACATATGTAATACGATCTTCAATCCCTCAACGACCTTAGTGGGCTCTTCGATCAAAAGACGAAAATCAGAAGAAAGATAGGGCTCACACTCTGCCCCGTTTACGATGATCGCATCGATTTTTTTATCCTCTGGCGGAGAAAGTTTTACATGGGCGGGAAAACCAGCGCCGCCCATACCGACTACCCCTGCCTCTCGAATGATGGATAAAATCTGCTCTTTGCTCATTTGGTGATAATCATGAGATTGATGCATACCCTCCACTTCATGGTACATATGGTCATTTTCGATGATCACACTCATTACTTTAGAACCATTTGGATGAAGCATTGGCCTCACATCTTTGACCTTGCCAGAGACGCTGGAATGAATCGGACTGGATACCCAGCCTTGAGCCTCGCCAATGATCTGTCCCCTGAGACATTCATCTCCTTTTTTAACCAATGGCTTACAGGGCGCGCCGATATGCTGCACCATAGGAAATACAAGATCTTCCTGCGGATCCATGTACATTTGGATCGGATTGCCTTCCGTGAATTTCTTGAAATCCGGCGGGTGAATTCCGCCTTTGAAGGTGCGGGGCGCATTGAATCGCGTTCGTTTCATAGATTTTACCCCCATTTTCCTTTCTTAATAGACATCTTGTCTATTCCATTTGTTTCTATTATAACGTCTTTGTGTAATTTTTTCAAGAACTCTCAAAAAAATAGCATGTTTTTTTTAAATTGTCCCATACTATTTTAGTAGAAGTTTTCAGCCTTCTATTTATAGGTAACATCAGGAAGGAGGATGTGCATTATGTCAAAGGCATTGGATATTCTATGCCTGCTTCTGGTGATTATTGGAGCCGTGAACTGGGGCCTGATTGGTTTCTTTAACTGGAATCTGGTAGAAGCTTTATTCGGGTTTAGCTGGTTCACCAGAGTCATCTATGCGTTGGTAGGACTGGCAGGGCTGTACTGTTTAACCATGTTTACCCGTCTTCGCAGTTTTTCCGATGGAGAATAATAGGAAACTGTTGTAAGCCCCTTTCGAAAGCACAGCCGGGAGCAAGTTACAGATGCTGTTCTGCTCCCGGCCATATAACGTGAGTAAGAATGAAAAGAAAAATCGAGAAAATTTGTTTTTGAAAAAAAGGAAACGACCTGGACATGTCGAATAATATAGGCATAGTAGTACCCATCACGTGGTACAGATTATCTGATAGGAGGAATTTCCAATGATACAGATTATTGCAGGCCTTCAGGGCGCAGGAAAAACCAAAAGTCTAATCGATCTTGCAAACGCGGAGTCTAAGACGACCCATGGTCATCTTGTGTACGTAGATGCAGACAATAGCCATATTTTACAGTTAAGCCATAAGATTCGTCTGATCAAACCGGATGATTATCCGTTGGAGACCCCGGACGAATTTTTTGGTTTTGTTTGCGGCATTTTATCGCAAGATTATGATATATGCACGATCTATATTGATGGTTTGCTGAAAAACGCCAATGCTCATATGGGAAACGTTCAGGAACTTGTACATAAGGTAGAACTGGTAGCTTCCAAGATGAACGTGAACTTCATGATTAGTATGTGTTGTGATCCAAAGGATCTTCCTGAATCTGTACAGAAGTTTTTGGTACAATAAAAGTCTAGGCATAAGAATGCGCGTTGTGAATGAATTTTCACAACGCGCATTCTTTATTCTGTTGGATTTTCAAGGAAACGTACGAGAAATTCCCATACTCGCTGCACAGAAGAAATTCGCAAGCGTTCCTTGGGAGAATGAACATTTTCCATGTCGGGTCCTATAGAAACCATATCCATATCAGGAATTTTGGAGGCAAATATTCCGCATTCTAGTCCGGCATGAAGGACACGGATTTCCGGATCTCGTTCATACATTCTCTGAAAGAACCGATACATCTGGTCCCGCAGCCGCGATTCTTTTTTATAATCCCAGGCGGGATATTCACTTCCTTTTGTACAACTCATACCGCTCATTTCCGCCATGATTCGAATACGGTCTAACATATTGGACAATAATACTCCACGATTACTGCGCATGGAGATACGACAATACCAATCCTGTTCCTGTGTATAGAGAACAGCCACATTCTGGGAACTTTCTACAATACCTCCAAAGTCTTTGCTCATGGATCGAACCCCATTGGGACACAGGTGAAGGAAGTTTACGACTTCACCTGTCACTTCCGGGTTCATGGGAAGCCATTGCCATCCGGCTTCCAGAGAAGGATCTGCAATTCGCATCGTAATCATGGCGCCGGGATCACTCTCGGAGTATTCTTTCGCCAGATCTTCGCCAAACCACCAGCACCCTCGCTGGGCATGTTCATAAAGATGTTCTGGAATCCAGACTCTTGCTGTAGCCTCCCTGGGAATCGCATTATCTTTAGAACCTCCATCTAAAGAAACCATCAGTGTATCTGGACAATGATTGTACCATCCAAAGAGATATTTCCCAAGGATGGCGTTTGCGTTCCCTCTCTGCTTATGAATATCTTCGCCAGAATGGCCTCCTTGCAATCCGGAAACTTTTACCTCGACAGGAAGATATCCCTCAGGAACCGATATGCGCTGCAGAGGGTGCTGTACTTCTACACGCATACCGCCGGCTCCGCCAACTACAAATTCCCCCTCTTTTTCGGAGTCGAGATTGATCATCCGGCGGGACAGAATCCAAGAAGGATCTAAGCCTTTGGCGCCATCCATCCCCACTTCTTCCGCACTTGTCATGAGAAGCTCTAAAGAAGGATGGGAAATTTGAGAAGCCTCTTCCATTAGAGTCAGCATATAAGCAATGGCGATTCCATCATCTCCGCCTAGAGTGGTTCCCTCCGCCATTAACCAGTCTTCTTCCTGGTGAATTCGAATAGGATCTTTTAAGAAATCATAGGAAACGGAATCCTCTTTTTCACAGACCATATCCAGATGTCCCTGAAGCAAACAGGAAGGCTCTTGTTCACGGCCCTCTGAAGCAGGAATCCGAACCAGAACATTATGATGCCCATCTCGCATCGCGGTATATCCCTGTGAGAGCGCAAACTGATATACGTACTCACTCAGCGTCCCCTCATGATAAGAACCATGGGGAATCACACATATTTTTTGAAAATGATCAAAAATTTTCTGATATTTCCAACCTTCAAACATTTTTTTCACCTGAATCACTTAGAATAGAAAACCAATCTGGAAATGCACGCCGCAGTATCCGTTTGAATACATCTGGCGGTGTTGCCGTAAAAGTGTGATCTGTCAAATCCTGTAAAGGATCTGACACGCAACAAAAACGAAACTGATACGCATGCAGTAATTGGTGCGGCACGGAAAAGGATGTCGCAATGGGCATCTCCCCTTGATACTTAGGATCCCCTAAGATCGGAAAACCTTCAAAAGCAAGCTGTGCCCGCAGTTGATGACTTTTTCCCGTAATAAGACGTAACCGGAAGAGAGTAAGATTTTCTTGGACATTAACGGTCAATACCTGAGCCAGACTCTGAATAACCTCCGACGCAACTCCTTTTCGCTTCTTTTCAGTATCTGTAGAATATTTTTCTAATTGAACTTGGTTGTAAACAGAATTCTTTATCCAGCGGTGGATAAGGAGCCTTTCTTCCTGCCAAGGACAAATACCATGACAAAGAGCCAGATAGGTCTTTTCCACTTGCTGAGCACGAATGGCAGCATTGACCGCCTGCGCCGCGCCGAGTGTTTTTGCCGCTACAACTATACCCGATGTATTTCGATCCAGCCGATTACATATGCCAGGACGAAATCCTATGTTCTGGCACGAATCGTACTCTCCTTTTCCCATAAGATACTGTAAGAGATATTCCGAAAGTGAAATGCTTTGGGCAGTATTCTTCTGCGAAAGAATGTCCGCGGGCTTATTAAATATCAGAATTCTCCGGTCCTCATATATAATAGGAATAATGGGAAAATCCGGGCCAATCAGCACCTCCTTAGAGGACTCGGCGCCCGGATATCCCAATTCTGCCGCTCGCGCATTGGAAAAAAAGATTTGAATTACATCTTTCTCCTGCAGTCGAGCTGCAGGAATTCCCTTTTTTCCATTCACCTTAACAGTCTTTGTACGAATGGCTTTATAAAGCAGGCTTAAAGGCGCCTTCGGAAATAACTTCATTAGGAACCGATCCAAGCGACGCCCTTCTTCCTGTTTAGAAACGATCCAAGTCAGCATTATAATTCAATGCCAAAATACTCTACTGCATTATAATAGCAAATACCTTCCACGATGGTCTTCAGCATATCCTCATCATTCGGATATTCTCCATTCTCTACCCACTCACCGATCAGATTACAAGCGATACGTCGGAAATATTCATGACGGAAATAGGAAAGGAAGCTGCGGGAATCTGTCAGCATACCGATAAATTTACCCAGAACGCCTACATTGGCCACCGCGCGCATCTGCGCAGTCATACCATCGATGTGATCATTGAACCACCACGCAGAGCCCAGCTGAATCTTACCCGGAACGCCACCGCCCTGGAAACAGCCGCCCACCGTCATCAGCGTGTAATTATCGTTCGGATTCAGACTATATAGAATGGTCTTCGGAAGCTGATCGTCTTCCGCGCAAGCATTCAAAAGACCTGCCAGTCCCTTGGCTAAATGCACGTCCAGAATCGCGTCATTGCCCACATCTACACCTAAGGACTTATACAGCCGCTTATTATTATCTCGAATAGAAGCCAAATGCCACTGCATGACCCAATCTCTCTTATTATACTCTGCGGCAAGGAATTTAATAATATAAGTACGGAACTGATCACGTTCAAGCGGTGTGATAGGCTGAGAAAGCAAAGCCTTTGCCAAAACCACATTCACCTCTGTTTCTGTAGCAGGAACAAAAGGAACATAATCCAATGCGTGATCCGAAACCCGACTGCCATTCTCGTGGAAGAACTGAATCCTCTGCTCCAACGCATTTTTCAGATCGGCGATGGTCTGAATCGAAATACCGCAAACTTCACCCAGTTTGCCCATATACTCTGCGAAGTCAGCTCTAGCAGGATCGACAGCCTTGTCCGGACGAAAAGCCGGAACTACCTTGGTCTTCATGGCACCTTCCTCACGAATCCGCTTATGATATTCCAGGGAATCGATCGGATCGTCCGTCGTCGCGATCAGTGCTACGTTGGACATCTCGATCAGCTTACGGCAAGGCAGATTCTTCAGCGCTGCATTTGCCTTCTCCCAGATAATAGGAGCCGTTTTCTCGCTCAAGATTTCATCGACGCCGAAATAACGGCGTAATTCCAGATGGGACCAATGATACAAGGGATTTCCGATGGATAAAGACAACGCCTTAGCATAGGCTACAAACTTTTCATAATCGGTACTATCTCCTGTAATGTATTTTTCATCAATACCGACGGCTCGCATGATACGCCACTTATAATGATCTCCATACAGCCAGACCTGTGTGATGTTTTCATAACTCTTATTCTCCCAGATCTCCTTGGGACTGATATGACAATGATAGTCATAAATAGGAAGCTTCTCCGCGTAAGCATGGAACAGATGCTTTGCGGTATCCGT
>CALBGL010000128.1 GCA_937892735.1 uncultured Clostridia bacterium
ATGGAATGTCTTGGAAACGAAAAAGGAGTCCGTGTATTTACGGAACTCCTTAGGAAATCGTACTCTTTCATCCTGCGCAAATGGTGAGACATCGTAGGCATTTTGCAACGGCCCCCAATTATTTCCGTACTACCAACATAAACCGATGAATCCTTCCCGTGATCTCTCCTGTTTGTTCTAATATTTTCTGGGCCCAATACAGCTCTTTTCCGCACCGCTCCACCGAAAACCCGGGAAACTCCCAGGAAATCACATGGGCAAACCAGACCAACGCTCCTACATCAAAAAATCGTATCGGACACATCGCCTCTCCTTGCTCCAGCACTTGGAATCCTACCTTCTCAAATGCTTGCCGACAATGTTTCAGATTCCAGTTCGGATAGGGTTTCTCCGTTCCAGGCAATAGAAGCTCTACTAACTCCCGATCGTTATCTTCTCCTACCTGTTGGGTAAGAAAAATCCCGCCTGGCCGAAGCACTCTCTGGATTTCCCTGACTTCAAAATTTCCGTGACGATTCAAGATGATGTCCATGCTGCCATCTGCAAACGGCAATGCCTCCCCTTCCTGCCATTCTCGCACATCGATTCCCAGTGGAGAAAGTGTCTTACGGCACAACTCCAGATTGGGCGCATAGCCCTCCGTCACGCTAGTAAGTTCATACGGATGGCCTATGCTCCGCAAAAATTCCCCGCCGCCCGTATCTATATCCAGCAATCGGTCCTCCGGCCTTACATACTTCTGTACCAGCGTTTTATAATCCCAGGGCAAGTCATCCTCTTCCTGATATCGTTCTTCTATATGGGAGAAGTCCCATCCATGAATCTGCGCGATGGACTCCTCATACAACCATTGTGTTTCCAGATCCTTCATTCTATACTGCTCCTTTCTCGCTGTTTTCGTGAAAATGGCGCAGTACCTGTCATAACCCCCATACTCGACGCAGTGGTTATCCGTGGTGCTGCGCCGAGCCTCTACCTCGATATCTCACAATCCATGCCCTCCTTCTCTTTTTTGACCTGGCATCATTGTAGCATCTTCCCATTCTACTGTCAATCCTGCGTCAGGCAGGCCAATATCGTCTGCGCATAGATCCTGACCAGAAAATCATTGGGGTGATTGATTCCATTTCCTGTCATATCCTCGAATCGTTTTCTAGACAACAAATAGGCGCTCATCCCCGTCATATCTGCCACTCCTACCCCAGGATAACCGCTCGCCAAATGCCGCAGGCTCCACACATACTCTGGCTGATATCGCGTCCATCCTGCACCGTCTGGATTCGGCAGCATCGTACTCACGAGCAGAAATTCTGTCCGCGGCAGGTTCCTCCGTGTTGATGCGATGATCTGCTCTATCTGCTCTTCGTATTTCCTGGGGTGTACGCCATCATTCATGCCAAACCCCAAAATGACTAAGTCCGGCTTATACGGCAGAATCCGCTCTTCTGCCTGTCCCTCTCCCCATTCCGCTGTCTTGCCCCCAACAGCCCGGTTCACGCCTTCTATAGGACATCCATATTTGTGATGCAGCATCCGCGTAAGAATCTCCGAAAGAATCGGCATATGCGGAGGGACCTTCCAATGACCGCTGGCATCACATCCCTCCATAATACTATCCCCCAGATAAACAATCGTCACCGGTTCTTTCTGCTTCCATTTTTCCGAAAGACCCGACAGCCGATATAACTGTCCTTCTGGTATAGGCCCCCGCCAACGGTCCTGATGCGTATAGGTGACGCATACCTGGTGAGCCGCATAGATGTCCCCACGGTCATAACGAATATACCGTCCCGCTTCTGCCTGACTCGCAATCGGGACTTCCGTTCCGTGTGCGGGATAAAATCCCTCGTACTCCCAGCGCGGAATCCTCGATTCCTCCGTCCGAAACAGATATCCCCCGTTCAGGATATAATCTTTTCCTTCTTCATACGTCACCTTTCGATCCAAAGAACGCACCTTCAGAATTTTTTCCGGTATATAGAGAAGAGGGGCCGCAGATACGACCCCATCCCGTCCCCGTATGTACATGATGCTTTCTTCATAAACGATATTTCCATTCCATATCGGCTGCATGTACTCCTCTGTTTTCATTCCTCCGGTTTCTCCTCCAACTGCAGCGGAAAATCTCCCAGATGCTCTACTTTAAATCCGTTTTTCTTATACGTCTCATAATCAAAGGCCTCCAGCTCGTCGATCGCCAGTTTATGAAACTCATAAAAGTTATGCCACCACTCGTATCCACTGCCCAGCTCTGCATTCAGATAAGCATCCGCAATATCGCACCCCATCTGCGGCGCTACATAAAACGCTCCCATCGCCAGCACGTTCACACCATTGCCCGTAATCGCCCGTAACGCTGCCGGTACGCTCTCTACGACGCCCGCATGTACATGGGGACACTTGCTGGCCGCGATATGAATCCCCATTCCCGTTCCGCAGAAGATCAGAGCCCGTTCAAATTCTCCCTCTGCAATCATACTGCCTACGCGTAATCCCACCCGATGAAACATCATCTCCGTGTCTTCCGTATCAGGATCTGTTACCCCTACGTCCGTGATCTTCCAGCCTTTTCGCTTCAAATGAGCGACCACCGCCTCTTTTAACGGATACCCCGCGAAATCCGCTCCTACTAACAAATACTTCTCCTTGACTGTTTTCATAGTCCTGCTCTCCTTTCAATTTATGCCTCTTCTAAGGGTTCACAATAATGATGAAATCCACTTCCGACTTCTTCTTCCTTTCCGGCAAACACCACCGATGCTTTCATTCCAAACGGAATCGTCACGTATACATGTGCATTTCCATACCGTTTTACCCATCGTACCGTGATATCCCCCATGGGGGTCTCTACGGTGGCCTGAGCCGATGATAGATTCTTCGGCATATAGGGTCTGATCTGTGCTTTTCTCCACCCCGCTTCCACGGGTCTGATTCCTGCCAGATACGCGTAAAACCAGTAATCTACCGCCCCATACATGGGATGATTATGAGAATTCATCGTCGGATTTTTCTTCAGCTCAAACCGTTCCCATATCGTAGTCGCTTCCTGCTGAATCATGTATCCAAAGGATGGATAATCCTCTTTTACCAGCAGATGCCATGCCTCTTCCAGATATCCATACTGACTCAATACTTCCAACATATAGCGCGTACACAAATTGCCCGTGGTGAACTGATAATTCCTCTCCACCAGATCATTTCGCAGACGCTCGGCAGCCTTCTGTCTTCCGTTCTCCGGCAGGATTCCCAGCCACAGCGCAAAGGCCTGACAGCCTTCGGAGCCCGTTCCTACCCGAGCATTTTCGTCGTCATACCAATGACATAAAAAGGCGTCTCGAATCGCATTCGCACGGCTCTGAAAATTCTTCTGATCCTCTTCTTTGCCCAGCGCTTCCGCGAATTTTGTTAAAAGAACATTATTCAGATAATGATACCCTGTGGACATGAGTTCCCCTGGCGTAACCTCCGACGCCGCCCATTCGCTGCCTTTACAGGCATATTCCGGAGCCGCCCAATCGCCATAATAGCTGTACTGTACGATATGACCTTCCGAACGGCTTTCCAGATAATCATCCCATGCCCGAAACGCTTCATATCCTTCTCGGAGAATCTCCGTATTTCCTGTCTGCATCCAGGCCTCTTTGGCCGCAATCAGAAACGATGAACAGACCGGATCCGCTGGCCTGCCGCCAAATGCAAAGGGCGCCGTACAAGTAATCTCGCCATCTTGTCCCTGTACATCCATCAAATCCCGCACTACTTTAGGAAATATCCTTCCGATCTCAAAGTTATAAGGCGTCGCCTCAAAGCGTACCGTGGCATCATTCATCCACCCCATACGCTCATCCCTCTGCGGACAATCCGTCAAGATACTGTGCAAATTCGATTTTTCCGTCTGTACTGCATTATGGTGAATCGTATTGATCCATGGATTTCCGCAGCGGAAGCTGCTCCTAGTTCCGATATCCGTATAACGGCTGACGGCCCATATATCTTCTTTTTTCAACGGTTCCGGCAGACCTGTAATCTGCGCGTATCGGAAGCCATGATATGTAAAACGAGGCTCCCATACCGTCAGATCTCTTTCGTCTCCTGACGCGATATACTGATCTACACAAGCCGCATTGCGCAGCGGATCTAAAAACAGCGTTCCATCCTCATTCAGAAATTCCATATGTGAAATCGTGATCTTCTGTCCCGCAGAAAGGTGTGACGGCAAACGCAATCGACAGACCCCCGCAATATTCTGCCCGAAGTCCACACTCCATACGCCCGGCTGAATCCTGCTTACGGAGATGGCCGAATAGATTTCCTGATTCTTGACCGGCTCCAGAGTCTGCGGCATGAGTTTCTGTCCCGGCGCCGGCAGGATTCTGACCGGTTTCTCCGCCGGTTTGCCTGCTATACATCCCCAATCCCGCAGCGTATAGGATGCATCGTAAATCTCTCCGTCGAAAATATTGCTGCGGCGAATGGGACCGTATTGGTAGCGCCAGCTCGGATCTGTATAGATCCAGCGAACATGTCCCCCTTCATATTCAAGCCGCAATACCGCGGACAGCTGCGTCTCTCCCACATAGGCCGGTATCATTCCTGTCAGCTTATAACAAACATTTTCCGGAGCGCGCCATCCGGTGGCCACCTGAATCGCCAAGCAGTTTTCCCCTTCCTGGAAATAATCGGCTAATTCCGGGAATACCGCATAATACGCCCGTTTCTCGTATTCTGAGAAGGCAGGATCCATATATCGGTCTTCCACTTCCTGTCCATTCACTACGATCTTCTGATACCCCAACCCACTGGAAAACAGGCAGGCCGAACGAACCTGTCCCTCTACCCGAAATCTCTTTTCAAAATAGATAACGCCGTTCGGCTTGGGCCTCTCCTCGCCTATCCATTGTCCAGGCCACGGATCCAGTCTGCCGTAACAGAAACGAATGCTCGTACATTCACTCGGATTGCCGTAGACATCCTGTACCTCCAGAGACAACGTACAGATCTCACCCGCCTCGAAGGCTTTTCCCTGATACCGGCAACTTTGTTCCCGGCTTTCTACCCAACCGGTATCCCACAACTCTTCCTGTATATTGGTCACACGGATCCGGTATGCTTTTTGATAATTATCATCCGCCATCCCGGCGACCGCCCAAGTAATGGACGGAGCGAGACTCTCGATCACACAGCAATCATTCTGCTCTGAAATTCTGCCATTCTCTAATCGGATTCTGTATGGAATATTCATCTGTTTCCTCCCTCTTATCCTTTTACTGCCCCCAGCATGATGCCCTTCACAAAATATTTCTGAATGAACGGATATACCAGCATCAGCGGAACTGTGGAAATGATGATAATCGCATATTTCATCGTTCCTGCTTCTTTGAGCTTCTTCATGATAGATGCTGCGTCCAGCCCATTGACACTCTGATCGATTTTACTGCTGATCAGGATCTCGCGCAGGATATACTGTAAGGGATACAGTCCTCGATCATTGATGTACAGTAACGCGGAAAAGTAATCATTCCAGTGCCCCACCGCATAGTACAATACCAATACAGCCAACGTCGGCTTTACCAAGGGCAAATAGATTTTAAGCAGCATCTGCAGCAAATTCGCGCCATCCAACATAGCTGCCTCTTCCAGGCTCTTAGGAATCCCATACAGAAAGAAACTTCTGAGCAGCAGTACATTGTAGATGGAAATAGCTCCTGGAATGATCATCGCCCAGATCGTATTGGTTAAGCCCAGATCCCGCACCTGTAAAAAGGTAGGAACCATTCCGCCACCAAAATACATGGTGATGACAAAGGCAATCGTCAAAAATTTTCTGGGCATGAAATCCATCCTAGATAAGGGATATGCTGTGATCACGGTCAGCACCATATTCACGACCGTACCCAAAATGGTATAGAAAACGGAATTCAAGTATCCCCGCCAGATTTCGGTATTCTCAAATGTCATGACATAACCGCCCGTATGAAAAGATACGGGCCAGAACCATACTTGCCCGCTGGTCACTGCGTTCGGATCGCTGAAAGAGGCTGCTACGACAAACCATAATGGCCAGGCAATAAAGATCAGGATCATGAAGACCCTATTGATGCCATTAAAGATACGATCCTGTTTTGTCTCTCGTATTCCTTTTCTCATAGGATCCTCCTTACCATAAGCTATAACCCGCCAACTTCTTGGCCAGTATGTTCGACAGCAAAACCAGAATCAGACTGATGACCGAATTGAAAAGTCCTACCGCCGTGGAATAGCCGTAATCCTGCTGCAGGATACCTACTCGATAGACATAGGTAGAAATCACATCGGATGCCGAGAAATTAAGCTGGTTCTGCATGAGCAACACTTTTTCAAACGCGACGCCCAGAATCCCTCCCAGGCTCATAACCAGAAGAACCATGATCGTGGAGCGAATCTCCACCAGATCAATATGCCAGATTCTGCGCCATTTAGAGGCTCCATCCATAATTGCCGCCTCATGAATCTGATAATCCACTCCAGACAATGCTGCTATATAAATAATAGAACTAAATCCCAAACTCTGCCAGGCTCCGCTCCAGGCATATACATGCTTAAACAATCCGGGAGATGTCAGGAAATTCACCGGATTTGCGCCGAATACCTGTAAGATGCCATTGACAACGCCATCCTCATCCAAGAACAGATTCAACATACCCACCAGAACAACGGTCGAGATAAAATACGGCAAATATGTGACCATCTGCAAGGTCTTCTTCCACCGTACGGATCTCACATAATTCAGCATGATCGCAAATAGAATCGGTGTGATCAAGTTCAGAACAATCGAATACACCGCCAAGACAATGGTATTCATCAGAAGCGCCGTAAAATTGTAGGCAGAAAAAAAGCGTGAGAAATGTTCCCATCCTACCCACGGGCTCCCCCAGATTCCGCGCTTAATCGAATACTCCTTAAAGGCCAGCTGAATCCCCGCCATTGGTACATAGGCAAAAAGAATATAATAAATAACTGCCGGCAGGATCATGATATATAGAATGTAATTCTTCCGCAGATCCAACCCCAGCCGGCTCCAAAAAGATTGCTTATGCTTCATAGTATCCGCGCTCCTTTTGTAGACAAAGGGGGAGGAACGCCCAGCGTCCTTCTCCCCCCTTCTCCTTTATTCCGCATAGAATCGGCTGACTGCCGCCTGATTCATAGAAATCAGATCCTGTAAGCCCATGTTATTAAGTGTAGCTACATATTCATCCCATGTGCTGTCCAGATCCACTTCTCCCGAGATCACCTGTGCTTCATACTGAGAAATATAGGGGTTGATATCCGCCTCGTAAGTGGCTTTTCTCTTCAATTCATCTTCTGTATAGGAAAGCTTCGGGAATCTCTCCGTAAAATGCTCTTTCACGATTTCTCTCTGTCCATACAGATACTTCTCTTCGGGATTCGTCTGTCCTTCGTCAAAGAACTTCGAGGATAATCCCGGCCAAGGCTTATCTCCAAACAAGGTTGCGTTGTCACGAATCTCCGCCATATCCGCACCCCATGCTCCATCCGTTAGCCATGTATAGGTCCCATCGTCATTTCTCTGATAACTCTCTCCGTCTACGCCAAGCCATCCCAGGTCAGAACCTTCCGTAGAGTAGAAATAATCTGCCCACTGCAGTATCAGTTCCGGATGCTCGCACTTATCTGTCAGAACCAGGCCACCAAATTGGATCCCCAAGTATGGCACCATCGAGTTTTCAAAAGGTACGACCGTTGGCCAATCCTCATCCTTCTCCGCGCCTACAGACAGGTATGCACCCCATTGCAATAAGCTGCCCAGTACATCCTGCGTTGTACCTAGTGCTGCCTGCTCATCCCATGTGCCCAGCACATAGTTATTGATCAGCCCTTCTTCACTCAACCCCCGCGCCATCTTCAGAAACTCTTTATACTTTTCAGACGTCGGATAGTACTCCATCTGCTCTCCATTATAAGTTGCATTCGTATTGCTGTCAAAGGCAATCCCGTAATAGGGCAGAAGCTGGCTTAACGCGCCATTGGCCAGATACAAAGGAATCTCGTCTGCCTCTCCATTGCCGTTTGGATCTTTTTCCTTAAATGCCCGCAGCACTTCGATATATTCATCGAATGTCTTTGGCATATCGAGTCCTAACGTATCCAACCATACCTGATTGATAAAAAGCATCATGCCGCAACCATCATCATTGACCTGCGGTAAGGAATAGATATTTCCATCGGAAGAGGTGATGTACTTCCATCCATCCCGCTCATCCATGAGTGCCTTGAAATTCGGCATATACTGATCGATCAGATCATTCAGCGGGATCACGACCTCATCCTTCGCGTACTTCATGGCATCTGCCTCGCTGATGCCGGACTTATAAAACACCGACTTGTACTCTCCGCCGGCAAACTCCAACGAACGTTTCTCATCCAAGTCTCCATCGCTGGCTAACGTCAGATCCCAATGCATATTGGTGAGTTCTTCCATCGTCGTCCAGGCCAGATTCTTGGTCAGATCCGTCCCCGTTTTCTGATAGGCAAACATATCTGTCGTCATAGATTCTTCCAGCGGAAAAACGTTCGACAGGCCATTCACAACCTCTACCGCTGCCCCCTGGGACGATTCCTCCGCCTGTGATCCCTGTGCGCTAGACTCTGTTCCCTGGGAACTCTCCTGCCCTTCACCGGCATCACTGCATCCTGCGAGACTGCCAATGATCATGATGCAGACCATCCATAACACCAAAAATCGCTTCTTCATTTCGAGCCCTCCTTCTCCTTATGTGTTCATCCATGGTTCTTGCAAAAATGGCCGGTTTTTGCAAAGCCCCTTTCGTGAAAAGGTTTTCATAACAGCCTAAAAAAATATGAAAACCTTTTTATGATTGCAATATACCATACTCTACCGCCCATCGTCAAGGGTTTTTTGTACATTTCCTACAGTGATTCTTCACAAATTATCTAATAATTTTTTGTGCATTTCGCTCATTTCCTACGTTTTGTACGATAATCGTACGCTTTGTCTGCAGATCAGCTCCGTCTCCAAAACAATATGCTGATCCAGTATTTGTCCCTGTAAAACACCGCGCAACATCTGATAACAGGATTCTCCCATCTTCCGGCATTGCTGGCGGATTGTTGTAACCGGAGGATTGTAATACTGTACCAGCCGAATATCATCAAACCCTACTACGCTGATATCCTCTGGTACTCGATATCCATTCTGTATCAACGCATCCATGATACCGATTGCGATCATATCGCTGGATGTCAGAAAAATCTCCGGCATATTCTCTGCTTTTATGCGTCGCACCATCTGATTCATCAAACTTTTGGCCGCGTCTACTTTTTCCAGTTTTAACCAACTGTCATTCAGAATCCATTGTTCGTCCATTGCCAATGAACACTGATGGAATCCCTCCCGCAGTCCGTTATATCGATCCTGCAGATTAGTCATATCCAACGATTCGCTCACGTAACCAATCTTGCGGAATCCCAGCCCGTAAACCCATAGGACAAGATCGCGCATAGCCTTAAAATTATCGCTCTCTACCGAACAATAATTCCGATACCTACGGTCTCCCAAGACCACTGCCACATTCTGCTTATGCGCCCAATCAATCAATTCTTCATCTTTACTGCCGCCCAGAAAAATCAGTCCATCCACCTGCCGCTTCACCAGGGATTCGACCTGCATTTTCTCTTTTTCCAAGCTGTATCCGCTATCCACCAGAAACACGGTATCCTGTTCCAGATCGGCCCGTCTGAAAATGCCGGACGACACATTCGCATAAAATTCATTCTCAATATCCGGCACAATCACACCGATGACATTCGAATATTTCTGCCGCAGATTCCGGGCCAGCATATTCGGGGTGTAGTCCAAATCCAAAATCGCTTGTTGTACCCGTTTCTGTGTCTCTTCCGAAATCGGAGCCGTATGGTTGAGTACATGGGAAACCGTGGAGATCGCCACGCCCGCTTTCTTGGCCACATCCACAATCGTTGCCTTATTCCTTCTCCTCTCCTGATTCTGTCCCATTTCCATGCCTCATGCCTCCTCACATACCATATGCGTCCCTCATTATCTTTTATCATAACACATCTTGCAGAATCGCTCAAGGCTTTTACATGGTTATTTTCTTATCTTTGTGCTGTCTTTTTAAGATAGTACAGGTACACGTCCTCCAGACTGATTGGAGACGTACGTCTAAGCGGTGCCGTTTTCTCTCTGGTGCACGCCTTCCATCCTTCAAATTGACTTTACAGCTTATCCCTTTGTAGCCGCGCTTTTCCCTCCCGCATTTCATATACGTCCTGCGCATACTTCAAAAAGCTAAGTCGATGGCTGATCGAAATAATGGTGTATCCGTTCTGCACCAGCTCCTGAAAATGATCCGCCAACCGTTCTTCTAAGGAGAGATCCAGATTCGATGTGATCTCGTCCAGCAGCAGGATTTTGTTTCCCCGCAACAGTCCCATGGCAATGCTTAATCGCTGCCGTTCTCCACCGCTCATCAGTTTGCCGGCTTCGCCCACATCCGTCCTGATTCCCTGCGGCAGTTCTCTGACATAATCATCCAGGCAGGCAAACCGCAGCGCCTCCCAGATTTCCTCCTCCGTGATCCCCTCTCGCATGAGTTTCAGATTCTCCTCGATGGTTCCCGGAAATAAGAACACGTCCTGCGCGATTTTCGTAACGTGATCGCGAATCGAAAAGGCATTGATCCGATTGATATCCACGTTGTCGATAAAGACTGCGCCATCCTCCACCGGATACAGTTTCAAGATGATATCCAGGACGGTACTCTTTCCTTGTCCCGAAGGCCCTACGATACCGGTCCAACTTCCCGCTTTAAAGTGCAGATCCATGTGCTGAAGCACCCAATCCTCCTGCGAATCATACCGAAAGCAGCAATCCGTAAATCGAATTTCCTCCCGCAGGGAAAAAGGGGCTTTCTTCTCTTCTTCCTCCTTCTCTCCTGACAGCTCTAAAAAAGAGAACAGTTTTTCATATTCCCCCGTCTTCTTCTGATCCATCACCTTCGTCATGATGACAGAATTGACACTGGCATAGAAAATCCCCGCATAGGTTATGATCGAAACCAATTGTCCTACCTGCAGATTCTGGCCAAACGAAATGATCAATAACGCCCCGATCCCGAATGTGATTCCTTTGAATAACACGCTGGTAAACGCATTCGACCAGGCGCCCGTCAGACTGTCCAGCGCCGCGACTCTCCCCCAAATGGCGTTGACGGCTTCATTTTTCTCATTCACCTCGTCCAGTTTTTTCTCTTCCAGTCTCGCCAGTTTCACAAGCTCGATGGCCTGGAAAATGTCTCCCTTAATCTGATTCAATTCCGCGTTTAACGAAAGAATGCGTTGGATGATCTTATCAATATTCTTCATGATGAATCGGGTCGGCAGATAGGCTATCGGATAATAGAGAAGCTGCAGCAGCGCAATCTGCGGATTCATCCACAGCAACACCAAAAAGACTACGAATGCCACAAAGATATTCACGTAGAATTGGCTCATCTCCGAGACATAAAACTGCAGATATCCCGTGGCTTCCTTGCTGCAATACGACAGCAATTCCATCGAGTTTTGCTGATCGAAAAAGTTCTTTTTCTGATACACCAGGTTCTTCATGACGCGCAGGGCGATTTCATTTCCTTTTTTCCGCAGATACACAAATTTGAAATACTGATATACGGTTTGCAACAGAATCGTCATCATCGGAATCGCCACAAATAGGGCGATCCCCACGATAATATGAAATATGTCCTGGTTCGGTATGTAATCGTCTATAATCACTCCCATGAGATACGGCGTGATGAGCGAGGTCATCTGAATCAAAGCGTATACAATCATGGCCAGAATCTGCCTGGAACGAACCTCTTTTTGTATCTCTTTAATGGCCTCCATGTGGGGTCTCCTTTCTATGCTTCCTTCTCTATGCCATCGGTAAACAGCTTCGCTTGCGAATTCCATATTTGTCGGTATAGTTCGCATTGCCGCAGCAATTCTTCGTGGGTTCCATCCCCTATGATTTCCCCCTTCTCCATCACAAGAATCCGATTCACAAACCGAATGGAGCCAAGACGATGCGTTACGATAATACTTGTTTTGTCCTTTCCTAAATCATGAAACAACCGAAAAAGTTTCCCTTCCTCGAGGGGATCTATGCTCGCCGTCGGCTCGTCGAGATAGATCCATTGACTTTTTCGATAAAAACCCCTTGCAATCGCCACCCGCTGCCATTCTCCGCCAGACAAGTCTATCCCGCCAAATTTTCTGGATAACACCGTCTGTCGGTTCAGCCCCGTCGCAGCATCCTCTTTCATGCCCACCGTCTGAAGCAGATCCTCGGTCGGCCGCTCGGAATCTATATCGCTGATCCGAACATTTTCCTCCAGAGAAACCGCATATTTCCCGTAATTTTGAAAAACGACGGATTGCTCTTTATAGAGTTGATTCCTTCCTAGTTTCGTTCCATTATAGAAAACATCTCCTGTTTGCGGTTCATATAATCCCATCAGAATCTTCACCAGCGTTGTTTTCCCTGATCCATTTCTCCCCACGATAGCAATTTGTTCTTTGTCGCGAATGGTCAAAGACAGGTTCTTGATGACATTTTCTGTTTGATTGGGATACGAAAATGATATGTTTTTCAACTCGATTTCGTCAATATTTCCCCTGCTTTCCTCCGGATGCATCATATTTTCGTGCCCAGAATCTATAACGACGAAAAAGTTTCTCACCTTCTCCATCACTTCCGTCAGCCCTTCAGAAAATGTATTCACAAAGCCTTCCATCATCTGAAATACGTCTCCCAGAGAGGTCAGGAGCGCCGCGAAAGTGCCGATCGTGATCGCTTGATAACCGACACAGATGAATAAAATCAGGATGATGAATACTCTTCCCAATAGTAAAATGCCCTTTTCACATCCATCCAGACGTAATGCCTTACCAAAGGACTTCCACCTGATCGCTCTTCTTTGGTCAAATGTCTTGTTTAATAAATCCATAAAATACGATGACAGCCCCAATAGCTTGGTTTCTTTATAATAATCTAAATCCGAGATATACCCGCTGTACGCATGGATTTTACGAGTGAGCGGCGCAGTCTCCTTTTCAATGTTGATATAAAATCTTTCCTGGAACTTTTCTATGAGAAACACCGTCGCTAGTATGACTAGAATCACCACCGGGAGATATATATTCGCCGTATACAGATAGATCATGATGACAACGATTTCCGGCACATAGTATAACGCGATCAGGAGGATGGTATCGACGATGCTCCGCAAGTGGCGCGATCCATCATACGCTCTTTCCACTTGATCCAGCTGGCGACTGTCTTCAAATTGAATCGCCTTCCACGCGCCTATTTTGTTATTTAATTTTTGGATCATATCTTTGGAGATCTTCAGATCATAATACTCGTAATTATAATTGGTAATGGCCCGAATCGCATAACTCATGACTTTCGCGAGGATTACAAGCCCCAGCGCAAGACAGACGGGCATCCCCCCTTTGGCATTCCCATCCGATTCTGCGATGCCATCGAAAAAGAACTGCAATGCCATGATGGGGACTGCGTTTAAAATCCCCTGCAGTAATGTGAGCCCATAATTCCATAGAAACAATGCCTTGGAGGCGTTATATACCTCTTTGAAACTTCTGCGGATCGTCTTTCTACCTTTCATACCAACTCTTCTGCTCCTGATACATTTCGTAATATTTCCCATTTTGTGCATATAAGCTCTCATGCGTTCCCTGTTCTATCACGCTTCCATTCTGCAATACAATAATCTCATCCGCGATACGGGCACCTCCCAGTCGATGCGTGATAAAGATAGAAAATCGATCTTTTAATTCCTGTTTGAAGATCTGATAGATCTCCACCTCTCTCATCGGATCGATAGATGCGGTCGGCTCATCAAGCACATATATACAGGCATCCTTTAGTAAACCTCTCGCTATGGCAAGCAATTGCCATTCCCCGCCGGATACATCCACTCCCTCCGGATCTAACTTTCCCAGCGGCGTCTCTATGCCCTTATTGAGCCGTTTGACGACGGACGCTAAACCCGTAGCTTCTAGCACTGTTTTGACTTCTTCTCTTCTTTCCCCCACCGCATTCGGTAGAAGGTTCTGCTCAAAAGATGTCTCATACTTAGCATAGTTTTGATACACGACGGAAAACAGCCTTCTTAAATCCTCTCTTCGAATCGTCCTTACATCACGCCCATTGATCAGAATCTGTCCTTCATACTGCTGGTAAAATCCTGTCAGAAGTTTTACGATTGTGGTCTTCCCCACCCCATTTTCTCCCACCAGCGCGTACTTTTTATCCCCACGCAGGATTAAATTGAAAGAATGCAAAATAGGCCTACCGTCTTCCCCATATGAAAATGTAACATCTCTGAACTCTATGGTTTCAATATGATCGCAGTGAAAGGGAACCTTCCCCTCCTCTGTATCTTCTGGCAAGGATTGTAGGGCGAAATAATCTTGTATATACATTTTACTCTTTTCAAAATTGATAACGGTAGGCGCCAGAGAAATCGACATCTCATCCACGAATTCAAAGACACCCTTTATGATCGCGATGTAGAGTCCACTCGTCATCTTTCCGTTGAATAACCCCCAAAGAAGAACAAACGCAATCCCGCCGGTCGTCACTGCCGATAGGATATCGACTCCGCCCATGCGTCCGAAGATCTTTTGATTTGCTTTTCTTTCTATTTGTATGGCCTGTTCATACTCTTCTTCCCATTTGCGGCCGCCCCATTTTTGATACTGAAACAGGATCCTTTCTCCTGCATTTTCCCTGTTCGATAGAATGGTTCGAAAATAACTCGCGACACGAAAATGCCGTGTCGATTCTTCATAAGCCGTGTACTCTTCCTGTCCATTTCTGACTGCCAGAATCCCATACGGCAAAAGAAAAAGTACGACTATCATGGATATGATCCACTGCGTGGTCGCGATCGTAACCAGGATCCAACCCGCTCGAATCACATCTTCCGCTATATCCAGAAGATTCTGATAGCCCTCCATCCATTTCTTTGACGGATCCTCCTGTACCCTCTCCATCAGATCCCAGTTTTCCTTCTTCTCTAGTTCCGAATACTGTATTTTCTGTTTCTTCGCCAGGACTTCCATGGATAAGCTTTTACTCAGACTATTGGATACGTGTTCCCGCGCCATCTTATATAACAGTTCACTGACGCTTCTCACCAGCCAGATTCCCAAGATCGAAAGGAAGCTTAGAACATCCACCGTACCACGATTGGAAAATGTGGAAATGATACTGTTCAGCATCCTGGCGATCAGAACGATTTCCACCCCAAAGACAACTGCCGAGATCAACCTCATCACAAACATCCCGATCGCTCCCATCGGGTCTACTTTAAAACTCTTGGCCGCAAATTCTAATCTATTATGATTCATTTTCATTCCTTCTTAATTATGTAGTCGAGAAGGCTGCTCATAGATATGAGCAGCCTTCATCAAATTATCCGAACGGATCCATATTATGATTTCTCCCTCTGCAGGGGGGACAACCAATATTTCCTCCCCGAATATTACCAATCCAATTGGATTGGTTCGTATTCGAGTATATTACATCTATGTCCCTATCGTCAATCTGTTCGCCTCAATCTTCACCTTGTTAAATAATTGACAGGTAAATTCGACCTGTTAAGCAAATATTTTCAATTATTTTCATAAACTACACACATTTTACAATGGTTACAATAAAATCAGAACTGCTTTGTTCTGTTACTAATTCCATCCCATATTTCCGAGCCGCATCACATGCCAAAGAAATGCCATATCCGTGTCCTGCTCTATGGGTATTCTTTGAATGGCCTGCAAATTGGTTTTGAATCGTCAGTACATTGACACCATCTCCTGACAAATGAATCTGGATCTTTCTGTCCTCCTCTGGCAATGCACTTACCGCTTCCATTGCGTTCTGTATGAGGTTTCCCAAAATGGTTACACTATCCTTTAGGGACACACGCCATGCCGGCACCTGACTCGTACTGCTGATCTGAATCTGAATTCTCTGTTCTTTTCCACATTGAAGATAATATTCAAAGACTTTCCGCATGTTTATGTCCAAGGCATTCATCAGTTCCTGCTGCTCAGCTTCTATCTTAAGTTCTTTCATCATGGGAAAATCTATCCCCTCTTCTGCAAATCGAATCCATTTTTCAAAATCATGCTGCAATCGATCTCTCCTGGCCAGTTCTTCTTGATACAGCTGTTCCATCCGTACTGTTTTCTTTCGATGGATCACTCCATAAGCACAGAAAGCTGCAAGTCCTGCACACATAATCAATAACGTGATAACGCTGGTGATCATTCGGTATGTCTCTAATACTTCTTGTCTATATACTTGGCACAACAGCATCATGATGACAGAAAACAAAAGTCCTGCTATTATACATGCTCGATTGTCTACTAGCTCTAATAAATTTAAATCGATTTTCCTGCTCAGCCAATCACCCAATAAAACGAAAATGCAAACAGCCAGATTGACAAAGAATCCGGTACCAGGAACCACGAAGTATGGATACCACTCCATGGGGATCCATACCATCAGCATGGCTTGCAAATAAAGCAGTACCCCTCCATATGCCATAACCCCTACATAAGCAGCCTTTCGCATATTTTTTCTATAAAATAGACACATCTCTATCATGACAATTCCACAATTGGTCCATACTGAGATATCAAATACCCATAAATAAACTATGACAACATGAATGAGCAAGACCAGCAACCCTCCCCAACGCCAGGGCGTTTTATCCCATCGGCCCAGTAGAATGTATGCGGTAAGCACAATCGTAAGATTTTCTAATCCCGTTGATAATATTCTAAGCATATGGCTCGTCCTTTCATCATATATATAATAGCGGAGGGAGGGATACACATGGCACTCATTCACACCATTGTGAATTACTATGATCGGCACCAGATTCTTCCGGAGCGCGAACTCCGCTTTATGCAGTATACTTTAGAAGCTCTCTGGAATGAATGCATAAAAACCGTTCTTTTCGGTTTATATTTTTGGATTTTAGGACGCCTTTCTCAATATGTATTGGTCTGTTGCGTCTTATTACCACTTCGATGGTTTTCGGGAGGCATGCACTGTAGTTCTTTTCGCAGCTGTTTGATTGTCAGCTTTTTATATATCAATGCTTTAATATGGCTTCCCCCTCTCCTCCCTTATGCCGCTATATGGATCGAACTTGTTTTCATCTTTTGCGGAGCCATTCTTTCTCTTTCCCACATTCCATGTACTCCCGCACTTCGTGAAATCTTAAATCCAACCAAAATATCCTGGTTGCGACGTTTTTTTCTCCTCGATGTTATCTTCTGGCTTATTGTCTGCATTGGATATAATACCAACTTCTCTCTGGCTCATTGTATTCTCTGTACGATCATCAGCCAACAAATACAGCTTCTCTTCTCTCGAAAGGAGGTGAAAATATGAAACACAAAATGCTACATTGGGTTGGCCTTCTTCTGGCACGTACCGCTTCCCTCATCGTTAACACCGCCACCATGGGTTGGGTAGGGGAAGTGATACCGCCGGACGAACTCCGCCATCAATAATCCAGCAGAAGTCTTCTGCAAAATTCTTTCTTGAAACTGCGGCTGATTCGAATCCATTCCGGAACTTGCCGCAGTTTTACATACAATGTTCCGTTCTGTTTTTGAATATCTTCTATCATATCTACATTGATAATACAATCTTTCTGCACTTTCATCATTTTCGCCTGCAACGATATATCCATAGAATATTGAATCCATTCTATCATACTATGATAGGGTCTGATCCTCTGATTAATCGCGCCTTTTTCTGCACCGAATCGCCACAGATCCCAGAATTCATAGTTTTTTTTGATATAGATGATTTGCCTTCCATCCATAGAAATCTCCTTCCCCATCTCCGTTCCTATCACAATCCTGGGGTTCATATTCTGATTTCTGCTTTCCCCAAAATTCCGTAAAGCGTTTTCCAGCTCGGTCGGCTTTTGTTTTGAGAAAAATCGATTCGCGCCTCTGTTTTTCACATATGATTCATTCAAGTATGCTAACTGGCTAAGGATCCATATCTCATTCTTATCATCTTTCTGACGGATATATGGAATCAGATCGTATGCGGTTTCATGACTATCCAGCATACAATCTAATATATATAATCTGTGTGTTCTCTGGTCGATACACTTCCTTGCCTCTTCATAAGATGTGCAAAGATCTACATTACATTGCCACAGAAACTTTTGGACGGCTCCTTCTTCTACTCCCTCAAACGGTTGATCCGTGAGTTTTGCCATGAGCCTTGCAAACATCTCTATATCTGATTTCTCATTCTCTAAATAAAGAATGTATTGATTCATACCATGATCTCCAATTCCTAAAATCAGAAGTCTCATCTTATCGTACGAGAAAGCCCTATGTAAGAACCGCGACTTCCTATTCCTGGTTACTCCTGTGAATGTTTCTACAATCCATAACCCTTGAAATATTGTAATTCATAATATGGTTCTTGTCAATATAGCGGTGTTTATCGCTTCTCCTTTGCGTGACTTTCTCTTGTCCTGTTAATGGACTATGGAAAAAAGGTAGGGGGATGTGACGCTTATAGATTTTTAGGATGTCTTGTGTCCAAAATCCAGGGGATTGATGATACTATACGTCCCAGAGTATCATCAATTTCTGGAATTTTAAGGCTACCCGGACGCGAAATCCAGTTTTTTGATGATACTGCGTGTCGTATAGTATCATCACTTTGGATCATTTCATACCACCACAGCACGAGATCGTGGTTTTTTGATGATACTATACACCGCAGAGTATCATCAGTTTGAGCCGTTTTCTCCGCCCCGAGCCCTGGATTCCCGGATTTTGATGATACCATGTGTCGCATCGTATCATCAATTTCGGGAGTTTTAAGGCTGTATGAAAGCGAAACCCGGTTCTTTGATGATACTACGTGTTGCATGGTATCATCACTTTGAGGCATTTGAGGCGCCCATGGCGCAAACTCCTGGTTTTTGATGATACTACGCGCCGCAGGGTATCATCAGTTTTGAAGCTTCAGGGTCGCTTGGACGTGAAATCTGAGATTTTGATGATATTATGTATCGCATAGTATCATCAACCAAACCATTGAGTAGCCGCTGGCCATCGGTTATTCTCTGCTAACCCATCCCATCAAAAAAAGCTGCCTCTTGGCAGCTTCTCTTTTCATTAAAAAAACGGCAACCTCCTACTCTCCCAGGCAGTCCCCCGCCAAGTACCAT
>CALBGL010000129.1 GCA_937892735.1 uncultured Clostridia bacterium
TATGATGTAGTGATTCTGTGCGTGGATAATTTTGCGGCGAAGGCATTATGTAACGAACTCTATATGGCGATTCCGGCAGAGCGCAGACCCATTGTAATCATGGATGGGACGTATGATGAGATGGCACAGAGTGTTATCATGGATGGAAAAGATTTCTGTGTGCGCTGCCTTTTGGACGAGAAGTGGCTGAAAGATGGTGCGGTACGTACATCCTGCAGCGGTCCGCAGATTCGTGAAATTGACGGGGAACCCGAAATCGTCCGCACGTCCGGACTCGCGAGCTCCATGGCAGCCAATCTCTCGGCTGAACAGTATCGAGCCGCTGTGATTGGTGCAGAGGAAGTCATGAACAGACGGATTACCTATACAGCGTATCCTCATTTAGAACTCAGTGTTTCTCATCCGATGCGAAAAAGAGATTGTCCCGGATGCCAGATCAAACCGCCTGAAAAGATCTATCCGCTCTCTGGCAGTGTATTGAATCTGACATTGGAAGAAGCCTTGAAACAGATTCAGGAGGTTCTGGGAACAGATGAGTTTGAGATGGCAGTCCATGCGCTTTACTACAAGAATATCGTCTACTCCGGATTTATTGTCACGGACGTGTGTCATGCTTGTGGACGTCCGATCTCTGTCATGAAGCATGAAGGGCGGACATTCCTGGAAGACCTGCGGTGTGATTCATGCAAGGAGGAGGGAAAACACGCACGGTATGATGTTAGATTTCCATCAGGAACCATGGAACACGCATTCACAATGCACAGCATGCCGGCACTACAGTCGATGAAGCTATTTGACCTGGGTTACCCATTGGGCGCTCATATTCGTGTGATTGAGCGAAACGGTGCGCTAGACTTCCTGGATGAGGGAAGGATTACTACATCGGTTTTCACCTGTGCGGATGATCCCGCGCAATTCTATAATGTAGATAAGCTGCGATAAGGAGGATATCATGAGTTATAGTGCAACATACGTGGATGAGAAAGGTCGTTCCCACACGATAACAATTCGTGATGATGAGTCCCAGGAGGCTCTTCGAAACGATTATCAGGCATTGATGAAAAAATATGATCCGAAATATGTCACGATTGAAAGATGCCAAGCGGAAGCAGGAGAGGAATTGCATCTACGGATCACGGTGAAAGCGCCCAGTCATTATTTGACCAGCAAAGAAGACCGGATTCCCAAACCTTGTTCATCGATGAGCGCGGAAGTTGTCGCGTATCTCGGGTATCCACTGAAGGCAGTCAAGGCGTTTTACGCGCCGAATCATTATCTCGCCAGTCCGAATGTATTTCGTTTTGGAGGAGCCTGTATTGATAACTGGGTGATTTTCACCAGTTCCTTACTGACTGTCGCGGAGAAACTGATTATGGACATGATTCATAATCCCGTCGTTACCCGATATGACTCCATGGCGAACCCTTACATGGAAGAATGGCATCGGGCGCATGTAGCGAGTGGTGCGTTCCCGTCGATAGCTCCGAAGCTTGTTTATGCGCCGGATACACCGTTGCCGCAAAGAAGAAGCAGAGCGGTAGAAACCCCTACGTCTCGTCCATTACCTAGAAGGAGGGATTATTGATATGGAAAAGAAAAATCAGAATGCACCCGTCAGAATGCCGCCGCGCAGGGTAGACCCGCCTCGGATGTTTCCGGTTCTGAACCCGGATAAAATCATGGCGATCATCGAGACGCAGTGTGGAGACGTACATATTGCCAAACGATATGGCGAGGGCGCCAACAAAGTCTTCATCCTTCCAGAGGCTTATGAGGAGTTCTGCGGAATTGTCAGTTACGGCAGGCGATCTCCCATGAACCGGCTGGAACAGAAGTATGCCGGGTATGGTCATTTCTTTGTGGATGAGCGGGGAGGAGCCCAGATTGTCGTCTCCCATTTTATTCAGATTCCGACGATGAACCGAGGCAGCGTTTCTGCTGAAAATCTGGGCCCGAATGGCGAAGCGAATCCGGGTCTTGACTTCTTGGCCTATTATCGGGAGGAATTCATGCAGTATGAGAAGGAATGCAATACGGACTCATACGGGAAGACCGTGGATCCGTTTCTCAAACGATATGGTTCCAGCGAATTTGTATTGGAGGGGCATACCCATCCGGATCTGGGCGTGTTCTGGTCCCGGACCGATCGCGTAAGCGGCGCCGCAAGAGCGGCGACTGCGCCCATCTGTATCTTTGTCTGCGATTCGATTCGCCGGCAGATGCTTGGCTGCGTGGGTAAGGACTTCACACCGGCGCAGATCGTCGTATACGAGCGCCAGAAAGCGAATCTCAGTAAAAATACGTTCGGCATTGAGCTGATGAACATGTTGTGGGAATGGCTGGAACAAAAAAACGTGCAGGGGGAATTGTATTGTAAAAATCACTTGGGCGGCCGAACCAGTTTGAAAATGAAATGGGTATTGGATCAGAAGAAACAGAAAAAATGAGAACGAAAGCGCCGAGAAACCAGGGCCAATACTACTATAGAGATCAGCTGAGTCTACAGGGCCAATGGATCTATGATATTCTGGAAGCTCGCTGTCGCCAGAAGGATTACCGTAATCAAATTCAATTCAGGATAAAGCAGTTTAATACTTTTATGAAGGATGTTTGCAGGGCCTATCAGGCCCTGCGGGATGATCATCCGGAATACTTCTACCTCGGATCCCAGTATAGAATCATTACAAGAGGACTTGAGGGCATCCTAGAATATCGACGGTTATATCACCCGGATATGATTGATCGAATCACACTGCAATTGCGCAGGAGAATTTGTCAGCTTGTCCGGGGAACAGCCTATCATACTTTGGAAGAACAGGAGAGAATGGTTTACCAACGGATTGCCAAGATGCTCACCTACGATCATCAGCATGGTGATTGCGATCATAATGTGGTAGGACCGATTCTTTATCGGAGTGGTGTGTGCGAGGGGTATAATGCCATGCTGCTGCTGTGTTTTCGAAGATTAGGGATTCCTTGTGTGAAAGCATTCGGAAAGATGAGTGAGGAACGCACGACTTGGCATTGCTGGACAAAGTTGTGGCTCGCTGAACAGGAATATCACTGTGATGTCACCTGGGATTCCGGCATATCCGGGCAGGTTCCGTTCCGGTATTTTAACTTGAACGAGAAACAGATTCGTAAGGATCATGTCTTGGCTTTTTTCGATGAGGAGGGGAATTTATGTATCAATCCGTCATCCGAGATCCAGGGGGGCAGGACTGGATTCGAGTATGCTCCTGTCCCTGCGATCTGCGAGCGGCCGTGAACGGTGGGGAGATCTATAGAAGTTGTGCGTAGAAAAGAGTGGCTTTCAAAAAGGAGGAGATAGAGATGGAATATATGGCGAGGAAATTGGTGACACAAAATGATCAGATCTGCATGATGTCACCCTTTGATATGGATTACAGTCATCGTACGATTGTGCTGTCAGGGGAGATCAGAGAGGAGACCGCAGTGATGATATCCTCAGCGCTGCGGTCTTTGGCAAGAGAATCTGAGGAAGATATTGTGATGTATATTCAGAGCATGGGAGGTTTGGTATCTGCAGGATTGGGGATTTATGATACGATGCAGGCCCTTCGCTGCGATGTCGTGACAGTGGCGTGCGGGATGGCTGCTAGCATGGGGGCGATCTTGCTGGCAGCAGGAACACGGGGAAAACGCTGGGTTCAACCCCATGCGCAGATTATGATCCATCAGCCGATGGGCGAGGTCAGCGGCCGTGCCAGCGATGTGCGGATTCAGGTGGATCAGCTGCTGAATAGCCGTAAGATACTCAATAAGATCCTGAGTATGCATACAGGACAGTCGGAGGCGAAAATCGAGAAAGATACCACGGAGGATCATCCGATGAATGCACAGGAGGCTCTTGCATATGGGATTGTGGATCATGTGGGAGATCCTTTTGAGGAGTGGTAATATGGGAAAACAAATGGTAGTACCGATTGGTTTAGATTCCATTCGCCAGGAAGTAGAAATTACATGCGCCAAAGCGAAGGTATATCAAAAACTGGGAGTTCCTCCGCAGAGTTTGATTGTTCCTTTGAATGAGGGGAATGGAAGAACCATGCTTCTGGCATACGTGGCGGATATGTATCAGGAATTTGGGGTGTTAGACTTTTCCTGTAGTCCTGATTTGTATCTGGAAACAAGATTGGATGGGTCATCAGCGCAGATGAAGCAGACATTTTCTTTTATTTGTGAGGCCGCCGTATATGCGAATCAATATACGAATGTGGTGGGCATGGATATTTCAGAAATGGCAGCTCACATGAATGAGAATCAGTTTTCAGAATTCCTGCAGCAGATCAAGGCGTTGTGTGCAGAAGCGTATGTGATTTTCTTTGTTCATGAGGAACGAGGAAAGAACGAAGAACGATTGATCGAACGCATCCTGGATGCCGTGGATATGGTCAAGTGGATGCTGGTAGAAGGTTATTCGGAAGAACAGTTGTGTGAAGTCGTAAAACATGTGTGGACAGAGAAGGGAATTTGGTTGGAGGAACCGAACTTTTATGAATCTCTTCAGAAGCAGATTCATGAAAGGGAAGTTCAAACGGTGCGAGAGGCGTTATTGACTGCGCAGCGGATCTTCCTGGAATTGTTAGGAAATCCGGAGAAAGGAGAGAGCTTCGTTGGGAAGAAGTGAGCGGTGGAATACAGCCAAGGATATCAAGGATTATTTTCAGGATGAGTCTTCTAGGAAAGCAGGCCCGATTCTATATTTCGAAAATGGAACGAAATACTGTGATACCGGCGAAGCGCATATCGGCGTCGTTGGCAGAACGGGAAAAGGAAAGAGCCAATGCGTGAGCTTGCCATTTATGAGAGAAGTATTTCAAAAGGGGGAAAGTTTAATCATGCTGGATCCCAAGGGGGAAGGATATCAGAAAAACGCATGTTACATACCGGAGAACTATCAGATCTATTGCGTGGACTTCCGTAACCCTCGTAGGAGTCCAACTTGGTGGAATCCGCTCAGTACACCGTATCAACTCAATCGTTCCGAGGATCCGGACCAACAGGATATAGCAAGTTCGATGCTCAGCGAGCTGTGGAATGGCGTTTATCCTGATGATGGGCAGCCGGATAAATTCTGGACAAGTGCTTCCGCTAATCTGGGAAAAGGTTTGACCTACGGATTGTTTGAAACGGCGGAAGAAGATCAAATGAATCTGAATAATGTGGCAAGCATGTTGGAAAAAGCGGAATTACATATGGGAGCTTCTACACTGGCCCGCGCCTTCTATGATATGCTGCCGTCTGATTCACTTGCGAAGCGTAACTTGGCTTCCTATGTTACCGGGCCCAACGAGACACGCGCATCGATTCACAGCGTAGCGGCTTCCGGGCTGGAAGTTTTCAGCCGTAGCAAAGGGTTGATGGAAATGCTGAGCGAAGATACATTACACATTCTGGATTTAGACGTGGACCGGCCCTTTGCGCTCATTATCATTATTCCGGATGAGACCGATGTATACGACCGTCTGGCGGGTTTGTTGGTTTCCCAGGTTTCCCAGCATCTCGTGCGAATTGCCCAGGAGAGAGGCGGCAAACTGCCGATTCGAGTCAATATGATTCTGGAAGAGCTAGGTTCTGTAGGACAGAGTATTCCCAATTTATCAAATCTAATGGCTGCTGGCCGCAGTCGTAACATACGACTTATGCTGATTCTGCAAAGTTACGAGCAGTTAGTGGATGTATATGGAAAGAGCAAAGCCAAAACCATTTTTTCCAGTATTGGCATCACGATTGGATTTTCGACGAACTGTTGGGAAACACTGGTGGAGTGGTCTCAGCGATGCGGTAAAAAACAGGTGGAAAATAACGGACGAAATGTAAATGAGTCTTTAATTACACCTACGCAGTTAGCTGCTATGCCTACGGGCACGGCGCTCATCCTGGTGGATAGCCGATATAAATATATTACAAGGCTGCCATTTTATGATGAACTTTATGATCAAAGGGATTGGAAACCCCCGATTCTACCGCGGCCGATGGGACGGCGTTCTGGCCAAGAGTTTCAGTTCCAGGAAAAAGTAAGGGAGATGCAGCGAGAATGGTTGTTATCCAAGGCAGAAGAGCAGACAGCGGAACACCAGCCATCGGTAAGACCTGTGGAACAGACTTCCAACCTGATACTGAAAAAGCCAGAGGAAAATGAAAAAGGAAAATACAAACTCATCATTCTGAAACGGGGAGCGGGCGTGGTGGAACCAGTGAAGATGCTGCAGAAAATAACGGGAGAACGCGCAATGGATATTTATCGAAGAATGTGGGACCTGCCATGTTATTTTGTACTGCCGAATAAGAAAAAAGCTGAAAAGGTCGCAAAGTGTATTCGCAAATCTGGAGGGAAAGCAGAGATCCAAAAGACATGAATGGGGAGCTGCTATTTCATAGTTTTCTATGAGATAGCGGCTCTTTTTTGCAATATCCGTCCCTGCGTATTCTATCTTTACATTTCGTATTTTTTGTGATATCATAAGACATACGAAAGGGGCGATCCTATGGCTACACTCTTATCTCA
>CALBGL010000130.1 GCA_937892735.1 uncultured Clostridia bacterium
CAGGTCACTATAAACAAAGCAGTCCATATCCTAATCATATTTTTATCCCCCTATGATGAAAGAGATGCAAGTTTTTGTTTTCATTTTATTTTCTATTCCGCATATGGTACCCAATATTACTGGCGGGGCCATAAAATTATGAACCCCGCCAGCAGGTTAATCACAAGTAAACATATGTACCACCAACATTTGCCCCTTCAACCCAATACGTACATTCTGCGTGGTCTCCCGCTCCAATACTAGCTTCATATCGACAACTCTTTATCCCCGTTGCCTCAATAAATTGATATCGGCCATTACTGTCATAATAGGCCCGCCCAGATATTTTAACACTTGGCGCGTCGGGCGTCACTTCACTTGGAACCTCTGCCTCTCCTGTCAAAGAAGCCTTGACCTTGGTTTCTGTTAAAGACAAGGTCCCTACATATCCATAACCAAAGATAGATCCTCTCACTGCTGGAGCCTCTTTAGCCATCGCCGTAATAGTCCCTCCGACAACCATAAGACATGCTAAAACAAACATCGTTATCCGCTTTATTTTTTTCATTTTTTCTTCCTCGTATTATATAGTAGTAGTGTTTATAGACCCTCTCCAAGGTCTGTATGCTATACTGTTTGGAGATACTGTGGATTGGTTTTTTTCTCCTACCACTTGATGGTTACGGAAAGGCTCCAACCACAGTCTCTTTGTATCGTTGTTAATCAGTTAGATACCGCATGACGGTTGATTTAGAACGAGGTTACAAGCGCAGAGAGTCCTGTGGTCCTAAACAGTATCTAAATCAAATCTATTACTAAGGAGTGTTCTTATGATCTACGTTGGAATTGATGTCGCTAAGGATAAGCATGACTGCTTTATCACGAACTCAGATGGTGAAGTCCTCTTTCGGGTTTTTACCATTCAGAATAACCGGGAGGGCTTTGATGGGCTTCTTTCCAGGATTCAATCCGTTTCCCACGATATGTCCAATATAAAAGTAGGACTGGAAGCCACCGGACACTACTCTTACAACCTGCTCGGTTATCTCATTGACAAAGGTCTCCCCACCTTCGTCATCAATCCGCTCCACACAAATCTTTACAGAAAAAGTCTCAGCCTTAGAAAGACGAAAACGGATAAGGTTGATGCCCGAACCATTGCCATGATGCTTATGTCTGATGTGAACTTGAAGTCCTACTCAGACACATCTTACCACAACGAGGAATTAAAGTCACTCACTCGTTACCGTTTTGATAAGGTTCAGGAACGCGCTCAGCTCAAACAGTCCGTCTCCAGGCTTGTTACCATTCTCTTTCCGGAATTGGAAAAACTTGTTCCCACGATTCATATTGCTTCCGTCTACGCCCTGCTTTCCGAGCTTCCCTCTGCCGGAAAGATTGCTTCCTGCCATCTGACTCACCTGACGAAGCTATTGGAAAATGCCTCAAGAGATCGTTACAGTCGGGAGAAAGCGGTTCAAATACGGGAGGCTGCCAGAGTCTCCATCAGCTCAAACATGCCTGCTAAATCCCTGGAACTGAAGCATACGATTAAACTGATCGGCGAACTGGATTCCGAGATCTCTGAAATTGAATCCGAGATCAAACGGATCATGGATCAGATAGATTCTCCGATCCTTACCATTCCCGGGATTGGTTACCGCATGGGCGCGATGATCCTTGCTGAGATTGGGGATTTCTCCCGCTTCGATTCACCGGATAAAATCCTGGCGTATGCTGGTGCTTCCCCATCCACCTATCAATCCGGGCAGTTGGAATCCTCTTATTCCCATATGGAAAAGCGTGGCTCGCGCTATCTGCGTTTTGCTTTGATCAATGCTGCCAAGTATGTCTGCCACTGGGATGAAACATTTGGCGCATATCTTCAGAAAAAAATTTCTGAAGGAAAACACTACAACGTTGCCATTACCCACGCCACAAAGAAACTTGTGCGGTTGATTTATGCGATGGAAAAATCCGGCAAGCCATACATAAAAGCGGAATAACTTTTCCTGTCCCATATATTCCCTTTGAGCACCGATATACGATGCTCTGTTTGTCATGCGATTTTCAAGGTACAACGATATCTGAAATGCGTTACCGCAATTCATTCTTAAAATCTCCATTTTAGACTTGACTTTTAATAGTTAGTCTTTCCTATAGTTCATACCTCCAGAGCACCTGGATCTCTTCCTCCTCATCCAATGGTACTCTAATCATGACTCGATCATCCATATAGGTTACATTGTAAATGACGTACTGGTCATTTCCTCCGCAGAATATCGGAAAATAGGAAGCATCTTCCGCACGTCCTTCCCACATCATCTCCCTCTCACACACGATTTCCCCATCCAGAGTTCTTACTTGAATGGATCGAGGATTCCCATTCTCGTGGTACAGCGCGATGACATGAGTCTTTGTTAAACGCGTCCAGGCATCCGACTCTTCTTCCCATTGAAAAACCGTCTCTAACGATTCTGTCTGGAAATCGTATCGATATACGCCTGGAACACCCTCCGATTTCCCTGCAAAGTACACCGTTCCGTCCTCACCGATTTGCATATCCGCTATGCTGAAATTGCTCTTTTCCAGATCCAATAGGTTTTCCATCTGTCTGGTTTTGGAATCCCATCGGTATAGTTCCAGTTGATATGTGCCTTCATCGACCAACGGTGTTTTGTCGACCAGAACATATATGTGATTCCCGGTAATCCGCATGGTGTAATATAACATGACATCCGTATAGGTCTCGTCCATCACCACCACAGGTTCCGTCTCCACACCGATGGGTTCCGCAATAATCCGGATTCCTTCTTGGGATACCCCATCCTCCACCGTGGTATATATGCCTGCCGTGTAGATATACCCACGATGGATCTGGACTAATGAATCTCTATTGACCTCTTTCTTCGCTAATTTTTGCACTTTTTCTTGTTGTGTGCCATCCAGGTTCATACGCCACAGATATCGTTCATCTAAGGAGATATGATTCCGATCTGCCCCTGTCCAGTACAGATAGCCTTCATACACCGTAAGACCAGAATCAGAAGGTCTTACATACGCATTACAGCTGGTATCCTCATGCGCGCATTCCACTTTCCCGCACAGTTTTCCGCTGACGCCACTCTGCTTATCCCAATACATATAGAATTCCGACAGAAGATCCCTGCCATAATAAGCCTCTTCTGTTTCACACATATCCATTCCAATGTAGGCATACTGCGTCTCTACATCATACTCTTTCAACGGTTCCTCGGTATCAAAGCGCTCATCCGCAAGATAATTTTCATTGCTAGTCGCAGGCTGCGATTCTTCTATGACGGAATCTGGCATAGAAACCTCTTCCCTATGGCTCGCCGTCATCTCTTCCCGGGAGGATTCCATCTCCGTCCCTTCGCATCCTGCCAACAGTATTACTCCGCATAACATCCAAGATATCGCACGTATTCTCCGACTCACCATAGGAACTCCCCTTCTTTCTGTTCTGCGATTGGAATCCTGATCATATGTACTTCAGGATATTCTATTTCCTCGCTTCGTTCCATAGCCTCATAGTATACGTATTCCTGATCTCCTCCATAGAAGGTGTACATATAGGATATATCCTTTCTTTGGCCTGGAAAAGTGATCTGCTGGTCATACAGCGTATAGCCCTCCATATCCTTGACCCGCAGCCAGGCATCATTCTCTTCATATGAAACTGACGCGATAACACCATCTCCCAGTTGACCGCTCAGATAATCCATGCTCTCCATGTCAAAGCAGAACTCACCCGCTTTCGTTTCCGGGTTATAACGGTACACCTGCGCCGGCATGCTGTCCTTCGGATCCCAGCCTATCCAGTATAACTCCCGCTCCGCCGTCACGGAAAAGCTCCATGGCTCCACTGGGATTCCTTCTTCTTCCATCAGCGTTGTCATCTGTCTTGACTGAATATTCCATTCGTACAATGCCAGGGAGTAATTCCCCTCGTCTTTGTAATGGGAGATCATGATATACAGCGAATTTCCCAGCAGCTTGATATTACAATAGGGCATAGGGGAATTGTAAACAATATCTAAAATAGAAACGAAAGATCCTTCCTCCTCCATCTTCTCTGCATATACCTGTATATGTTCCTCCGGCCTGCCTTCCACGACCTTCAGGACCGTACCCGCCGTATAGATATAACCGCGGTGAAGTTGTATGATCACATTAGTATTCAGTTCTGGCACCCTAACTTCCTGCAGTCGTTCTCTGTCCGTCCCGTCCAGGTTCATCCGCCATAAGTAGTGATCAATCGTGTTCTTCTCCTGCGGATCCTTCATGGTCCAGTATATCTTTTCATCATATACACTGAGTCCGATGGCTCCCCATCCTACATACCCATTACATTTCAGATCATCGTGCGAGCAATCCAGGCGGCCGCATAAAATTCCGGTTTCTCCGCTCTCTTTATCATAATAATTGAGAAAATTAGTTCCCATAACTCTGCCATAATAAGCCTGTTCTGTCTCTACCAGGCAAGAAACCGGCAGACAGAATTTCGATTGCGAATCGTACCTGGGCAGCATGTCGTCCGTATCGAACACTTCATCCGTAAGATCGTTCCCTGTACTTTGCGTACAGCCGGGCAACAGCAGGCAGGTCATTATCAAAACAATACTTCGAATTCGCCGCATACTGATTTTCCTCCTTATGGTGCTGCTATTCCCCATGTACATTAAACATGCTGATGTCTCTTACAACATTGATTAGCAGCTCTTCTTCTCCCTCTGCCGTTGTCGGTATCCGATAGACTTTATAATAATCCCTCGTATCGCTCCCGTAATATTCGTCCAATAATATTCCCGTTTCATCGATCCCCGCGCAATACAGCTTGTTATCCGGCACTTTCCCCTCCCGGATCAGATTGAAATCGTAATCATATAGTTTGTACTCGGAGAAATCCGAATTCCCATCCTCGCTCTGTTCTATATAATGAAATACGAGAATATATCCGTCCACGATTCCTCCCTGATATACATAATCCTGACCAATCAGGACTTTCTCTTCATTCTCTTTCGTTCCACTCTCGAAATCAATGTAGGATTTTCGTATATATAGATCTTCGTTTTCCTGAAATTCTTCCGCTTCCAGGATCACCATTCCTTTTTCATCATCGTCGATCACGTATCCCTTCGTATACCAATCCTCTTCTCCGCTCCATATCGTCTCCATCTGGTCTTCCACAATATCATAGGCTAGAAATTCTCGCTGACGATTGTCCCCATTCGTTTCTTGACAATCAATCCAGAAATAGATGTTATTCCCTTTAAAACACCAACTCATGTTGGGAATCCCCTCATATCTTTGATTGATAATGTCTTTTCCCGGCGCTTCTGGATC